>CAZOON010000095.1:0-6103 GCA_964581445.1 uncultured Halanaerobiales bacterium
GTGGTTTTGTCCTCTCAAATTTTTCTTTAGCCATTTCTCTCATCCCCTTTTAATTTTTGAATTTTATTCACCTATTAACTCTTTAGCAATATTTTTGGGCGCCTTTTCATAATGAGCAAATTGCATTGTATATGTTGCTCGTCCCTGGGTAATGGAACGAAGGTCTGTAGCATAACCAAACATCTCTGCCAAAGGCACCTTTGCTTTTATAACCTGGGCTGTAGCCCTGAGCTCCATACCTTCAACCCTTCCTCTACGTCCATTAAGATCACCAATAACATCACCCATGTATTCTTCCGGTACAACTACCTCTACTTTCATCACTGGCTCCAAAATAACCGGATAGGCTTTTTTAGTACCTTCTCTAAAGGCCATTGAACCAGCTATTTTAAATGCCATTTCAGATGAATCTACATCATGATAACTACCATCATGTAAACTTACCTTAATATCTACTGCAGCAAAGCCACCCATAATACCATTTTCCATAGCTTCAACAATACCGTCTTCTACAGCAGGAATATATTCTCTTGGTATCGAACCACCAACAATATTATTTTCAAAAAGAAAACCTCCCCCTTCTTCCAGGGGCTCAATATCTATTACTACATGGCCATATTGTCCGCGGCCACCTGACTGTCTAATAAATTTCCCATTTACATTTGTAACTTTTTGGGTGATAGTTTCTCTATAAGCAACTTTCGGTTTCCCAATATTTGCATCAACTTTAAATTCTCTCAATAATCTATCAACAATTACTTCAAGATGCAATTCTCCCATACCCCTAATAATTGTTTGACCAGTCTCATCATCAGTTCTGACTCTAAAAGTAGGATCTTCTTCAGCTAATCTCTGCAAGGCCCCACCCAATTTATCCTGGTCAGCTTTACTTCTGGGTTCAATCGCAACTGATATAACAGGCTCAGGAAATTCCATAGATTCAAGAACAATAGGATAATCCTTATCACATATTGTATCCCCTGTACTTGTTTTTTTCAGACCAACCGCAGCAGCCAGGTCACCGGCATAAACAACATCCCTTTCTTCACGGTGATTGGCATGCATTTGCAAAATTCTTCCTACCCTTTCCCTGTTATCAGTACTTGAATTATAAACATATGAACCTGCTTCTAAAACTCCTGAATAAACCCTGAAAAATGCTAATTTCCCTACATAAGGGTCAGCCATAATTTTAAAAGTAAGTGCTGAAAAAGGTTCATCATCACAAGATTTTCTTATCTCTTCCTCATCTGTATCTGGATTAAGCCCTTTTACAGGAGGAACATCTACAGGAGAAGGCAAAAATTTAATGATTGAATTAAGAAGCATCTGCACCCCTTTATTTTTAAAAGCTGAGCCACACAATACAGGGATAATATCTACATCTAAAACTGCTTTTCTCAAATTTTCTTCTATATCTTTAGCAGGAATTTCTTCTTCTTCAAGAAATTTTATCATTAATTCATCATCTTTTTCGGAAAGTGCTTCCAGAAGCTTTTCTCTATATTCATTAGCCTGTTCAATATATTCTTCTGGTATTTCTTCTATATCAAAATTTACACCAAGATCATCTTCATAAACAATAGCTTCCATATTAATAAGGTCAATTACACCTTTAAAATCATCTTCTGCCCCTATTGGTATCTGTAAAGGTATAGCATTCGCGCCAAGACGTTCTTTCATCATTTCAACAACTCTAAAAAAATCTGCTCCCATTCTATCCATCTTATTTACAAATGCAATTCTAGGAACATGATATTTATCTGCCTGACGCCATACTGTTTCAGACTGTGGTTCAACTCCACCCACTGAACAAAACAAAGCAATAGCACCATCCAGTACACGTAAAGATCTTTCAACTTCAACCGTAAAGTCCACGTGCCCTGGCGTGTCTATAATATTAATACGATAATCGTCCCATTGACAGGTAGTGGCAGCCGAGGTTATAGTTATACCTCTTTCCTGTTCTTGCTCCATCCAGTCCATTACTGCTGCGCCATCATGAACTTCACCCATTTTATGCACTCTACCGGTATAAAAAAGTATACGTTCTGTTGTAGTAGTTTTACCAGCATCTATATGCGCCATTATTCCAATATTCCTTGTTTTATCAAGTGGAAACTGCCGGGCCATTAATATCCCCCCTTAACTAATTAAATATAATGATTACCACCTGTAGTGTGCAAAAGCTCTATTTGCTTCAGCCATTCTGTGCATCTCTTCTTTTTTCTTAACCGCTCCACCTGTATTATTATAAGCATCAATTATTTCACTTGCAAATCTCTCAGTCATAGTTCTTTCGCCTCTTTTACGTGATGATTCAACCAACCAGCGTAGACCAAGACTTAATCTTCTTTCATCATCAACTTCAACTGGAACCTGGTAATTAGAACCACCTACACGACGAGATTTTACAATTAAAACAGGCATAATATTATCCAATCCCTGTTTTAATACATCAACAGCATCTTCATCGGTTTTTTCTCCAATTAAATCAAGAGCATTATAAAGTATATTTTCAGCAAGACTTTTCTTGCCATCAAGCATAATTTTATTTATTATTTTACTAATAATTACATCATTATAAATAGGGTCAGCTGTAACCTCACGCTTTTCAGCTCGATTTTTGCGCAAATCAAACCCCTCCTTTACTTAGGTTTTTTTACTCCATATTTAGATCTACCCTGTCTTCTATCATCTACTCCAGCAGTATCAAGTGTTCCACGTACTATATGATAACGAACACCCGGAAGATCTTTTACTCTACCACCTCTAACAAGCACAACAGAGTGTTCCTGCAAATTATGTCCAATACCTGGAATATAAGCAGTAATCTCCTTACCATTAGTCAAACGAACACGAGCAATCTTTCTTAATGCAGAATTAGGTTTTTTAGGTGTAGCTGTATACACCCTGGTACAAACACCTCTTTTTTGTGGTGAACCTTCTAAGGCTGGTGCCGACTTTTTCTTAGTAACAGTTTTCCTGCCTTTTCTAATTAATTGGTTAATCGTTGGCACAAACATCCACCCCCTTCCAGAAATTATTTAAGTATCGCAGCAGAAGCTGCGGCAACATCAATACCGCAAGCTCTACCCAGTTTGAATTTACTTTCCACGTACTCAATAGGTATATTATTATCATTCAATACATTAATAATTGAATTTTTAAGATATCTGTCAATATCGTTAGCAAGATATACCTTTATAACAATATTGTTTTCTATGGCTTTCAATGTCTCTTTTGTCCCTACCACTTTAGATTTTGTCTTTAAATCTGTTAGCATCATCACTTTCTCCTTTCCCTGATGCAAGAAGATAAGTTTAACTAACAAAGCTTAACAACACACACTTTAGTATTTTAACACCAATAATTAATGATGTCAACAAAAATAATATGTTTTTCTTTATTCATTTAACTCATCTGTTAGTCCAGGTATGGGATTATGGTCTTCATTTAAAATATCTATATCACGATAATATTTCATCCCTGTACCAGCAGGTATTAATTGTCCAATAATAACATTTTCTTTCAATCCCATTAATGGATCCTGTTTTCCTTCTAAAGATGCTTCAGTTAATACTCTCGTAGTTTCCTGGAATGAAGCAGCAGAAAGAAAACTATCTGTTGCCAGCGAAGCCTTAGTAATACCCAGTAACACTGGCTTAACCTCTGCTTTTTTCTTACCATCACTTGCAAGTTTTTCATTTATTTTTTTGTGTTGATATCTATTAACAAGACTTCCAGGTAAAAAATTACTATCCCCAGCATTTACTACTTTCAATTTCCTCATCATCTGTCTAATAATAACTTCTATATGTTTATCGCTAATTTCAACACCCTGTGATCTATAAACATTTTGTACTTCCTGCAAAAGATAATTTTGCACTATCTGTTCTCCTTTTATCTTTAACAATAAATTGGGATCAAGAGGACCATCTGTCAATTTATCTCCTGCAGTAACTTTTTCTCCATCTTCAATAATTAATTTTGAGCCATAGGGTATTTGATAGGTTTTTTTCTTACCCTCATCATCCTGAATAACAACTCTGGTAGAGTTTTTCTTCTTAACAATCTTTGTAGAACCTGTCTTTTCTGTAATAATAGCCTGGCCTTTTGGAGTTCTACCTTCAAATAATTCTTCAACCCTTGGTAAACCCTGGGTAATATCATCACCAGCTACACCACCTGTATGAAAAGTCCTCATTGTCAATTGAGTACCTGGTTCACCAATAGATTGAGCAGCAATTATACCAATTGATTCTCCAATATCTACAAGTTTTCCAGTGGCCAGATTTTTCCCATAACATTTACGACATACCCCATGTTTTGATTCACATGTCAATACCGAGCGAATCTTAAGCTGTTCAATCCCGGCCTCTTCTATTTTCTTCATTTTTTCTGAATTTATAAGTTCATCTCTTTTTACAATAATTTCTCCACTCTCAGGATCAATGATATCTTCAACGGAGTTTCTGCCTATACATCTCTCAGCAAGTCTTTCTACAGCATTTTTACCCTTGCCACCAATATCTTCAACAATGATTCCATTATCTGTCCCACAATCATCTTCTCTAATAATTACATCCTGGGATACATCAACCAATCTCCTGGTTAAATAACCAGAATCAGCAGTTCTTAATGCTGTATCTGCTAATCCTTTCCGCGCCCCATGAGTAGACAAGAAAAATTCAAGCACATTCAATCCTTCTCTAAAACTTGATCTAATAGGAAGATCAATAATTCTTCCGGACGGATCTGCCATTAATCCACGCATTCCCGCCAACTGAGAAATCTGTGATTTATTACCCCTGGCTCCAGATTGAGCCATAACATATATATTATTATCTTCTTCAAGATGTTCCAATAGAGCATCAGATACATCAACTTTTGCTTTAGTCCAAATATCCACAACTTTTTGATATCTTTCATTTTCTGTTATAGCACCACGTCTATAATGGGTTTCGATATCCCATACTTCATGTTCAGCTTCATCCAGTATTTTCTTTTTTTCGGGTGGTATTATAGCATCTGTAACTGCAATTGTAAGACCTGATATAGTAGCAAACTTATAACCCAGATTCTTTATATTATCCAGTGCTTCTGCTGTAATATCATTGCCAAACTTCTCATGCAGCTCAGCTGTAATATCTCCAAGTTTATTCTTATCAATTTGTTCATTTAAATAGTAATCTTCATAGGGCAAAGCCTCATTAAAAATCATTCTGCCCACAGAAGTTTCAAGCAATTCACCCTTATATCTGATCTTAACCTTTGCCTGTATATTTATCTTTCCTGTATCATAAGCCTTTATTGCTTCTGAAGGATTTGCAAAAATCTTACCTTCTGATTCAAGATTTTCTTTAATACTAGTCATATAATAAATTCCCAGTACCATATCCTGAGTAGGAACAGTAATCGGACGCCCATCTGAAGGAGCAAGCAGATTTGTAGTAGAAAGCATTAACAGTCTTGCTTCTGTCTGAGCTTCAGCAGAAAGAGGCACATGAACTGCCATCTGATCCCCATCAAAGTCTGCATTATATGCAGTACAAACTAAAGGATGCAATTTTATAGCTTTACCCTCAACCAGAACCGGCTCAAAGGCCTGAATGCCAAGTCTATGAAGTGTTGGGGCTCTATTTAATAATACAGGATGATCTTCAATTGCTTCTTCCAACACACCCCATACCTCATCATCTACCCTCTCAACCATTCTTTTAGCATTTTTTATATTATGGGCAAGACCTTTACTTACCAGTCCTTTCATAACAAAGGGCTTAAATAACTCTAATGCCATTTTTTTAGGAAGACCACATTGATGCATTCTTAACTCAGGTCCAACCACAATAACTGACCTTCCTGAATAATCAACCCTTTTTCCCAATAAATTCTGTCTAAATCTACCCTGTTTACCTTTCAACATATCACTAAGTGATTTTAAGGGCCTATTTCCAGCTCCAGTCACAGGACGCCCTCTTCTTCCATTATCTATTAATGCATCTACAGCTTCCTGTAACATTCTCTTTTCATTTCTAATAATTATTTCCGGTGCACCCAAATCAAGCAATCTTTTTAGTCTATTATTACGATTAATCACCCG
>CAZOON010000096.1:0-6067 GCA_964581445.1 uncultured Halanaerobiales bacterium
GAATTTATAAATAGCTTGTAATGTTAGACGCTTATTTTAAAAAACCTGTTTTTTCATCAAAGCGAGTTGCAAATAAATCACCAGTTGTAATCCCCTTAACATCATCTGCCCATTTTTTCAATTTAGGTACCAATGCTAAAGATGCAAAAACAGCGCTTAGACCCGAAACAGCAATCAGCCAGGAGCCAGATATACCGAGTGTAAATCCCAGACCACCCATGGCAATACTAAAGCCTCCACCCAGATCAGTTGCTGCAGCAGAGCCAGTTGTCTGAAGCAAATTCATATTCCTGTCTGCTGCCAGGAATGATTCAGCTTCACCTTTTTCTTTCTTAGATTTCATAATATAAAAACCAATTGCAAGCAATCCCAAAAAATAAAGAATCATCATTAATGCATCAACAAAACCAAGGGTTTTCATATTCTACTTTTACCTCCTCATTAATATTAATACCCTCTTCAATAATTTCTTTTGCTTTATTATCACCTCCATAATTATCATATGCTAAAATAAGGATATTATTGTTATAATTCACGCTAATAAAAATTTTTCCTGCTTGTGATAAATGTTGTTGCATTAGACATTCCATAATCATGATTATTTACAAAATATGCTGTAAATTCGCTATTTTTATAATGTTTTTTCTTTAATTTTAGTTGTAAAATTAATTTTATCTATTATTAATTAAGAAATATGTAAATATAAAAAAGCTTTTGATACAATATTGTATCAAAAGCTTTCCACATTCCCACATAGAAAGCGCATCTAGCGATACAATATTGTATCGCTAGATGCGCTTTCGCATCAATGTTAATTATTATTCAATATCAATTATTTTTCTATCACTCTTACCTGGATTTTCTTTAGGTAATTTAATTTCTAGTATACCATCATTATATTTTGCTTTTATTTCATCCTCTTTAACATTTTCCATATAAAACGCACGCTGAAAACTACCTGTTCTCCTTTCACGTCTGATATAATTTTCTTTCTTTTCCGTATGTTCTTCTTTATTATTTACAGAAATGGTCAGATAATTATCATCTAGCTCCAGATTAATATCTTCTTTTTTTACGCCAGGCAATTCAGCCTGAACAATATACTCATTTTCATTCTCTTTTACATCAGTCTTAAAACTTACGCTGGCAACATCCAGGGCATCATTAAAAAAGTTTGAAAAAAGATAAGCAAAAGGGTCATCATTCTCAACAACTTTCTTATTCTGGCGCCTAAAAGGAACAAGATCAAACATTAATACACCACCTCCAAAATTTATTTTTATTTTTTATTATACTAAATTATATTTTAATAACTATATTTTACATAAAATTTCAAGGTCAGAGATAATCAAATATTATATTTATTCAACTTTCTTACTACCGTTGCCTGGCTTATTCCCAATATTGAGGCCATCTTTCGTGTCGTTTTAACTTTTTTCCGGGCTTTAATTAAAAGTTTCTTTTCCAGGTCTTCAACTGCCTTCTTAATATTAAAATCATGAGACAGTATTATGCTATTATCAAAATATTTATCTTTATTAGTTTCATCTATCTCATGGAAAAAATCTGTGGGAAGATGTTTTATAGAGATAATGTCTTCGGTAACCATAACTACAAGTCTCTCAATTGTATTTTTTAACTGTCGTACATTTCCAGGCCAATCATATTTTTCAAAAAAGCTGAGTAAATCCAGGGCAATTTTTTTATTTGTATTAAATTTATTATTATATTTTTCAAGATAGTATTGAACCATAGGGATTATTTCTTCTTTTCTTTCTTTGAGTGGAGGAACATTAACAGGTACAACATTTAACCTGTAAAAAAGGTCTTCTCTGAATTCACCCTCTTTTACCTGTTTTTCCAGGTCTCTATTTGTAGCAGCAAGTATTCTGGTATTAATTTTAATTGGATATGTACCACCAACCCTGTATATTTCTCTTTCCTGTAATGCCCTTAATAATTTTACTTGAAGGGATAAAGGAAGTTCCGCAACTTCATCTAAAAGCAGAGTCCCATTTTCAGCCAGTTCAAATAAACCAGGTTTGCCCTGTTTTTTTGCTCCTGTGAAAGCCCCTTTTTCATAACCAAAAAGCTCAGACTCCAGTAAATTCTCGGGGATTGCCCCACAATTCACCTTAATGAATGAACCTTTTTTCTCTTCTGAACGACTGGCCTTATGTATTATTTTAGCTATTATCTCCTTTCCAACACCAGACTCACCAGTAATTAATACAGTAGAATTAAAATGACCAAGTCTTATTGTCAGTTCAATGATTTCTTTCATCCTGGGACTTTCAATAATAACATCATCTATTTCCAGTTGCTGCTCCCTTAATTTTTTAAGCTCATTATAATATTTTGCAGACAATTTTTTTGTTTCTGCCAGCTCTTTTCTCATTCTGGAAAGTGTCTTCATATCTCTAACTGTTGTTACAACCCTGACTATATTTCCCTCATCATTAAATACCGGTGTTCCTGTAATCATAACCTCAATACCAGTTCTAATTTCATGGGTAATAGTAATAGCCTTTTTCTCTTTTAAGACAAGGAGGGTAACAGATTCAGAATAATAACCCTCTTCCACAAGGTCTTTCATATGTTTTCCAATTACTTCTTCAGCTTTTATCCCACTAATTTTTTCATATGCACTATTTATTCTAGTAGTATATCCTTTACCATCAGTAACATATAAGCCATCAGATATGGCTTCAATAATCGTATCTAGCTCTCTATTTAAGTTTTGGCTATATTGTAATTCTTGAGAAATTGCTTCAAGGTCAGATATGTCCTGAAAAATTCCAACAGCCCCAATTATTTTATTATTTTTTATAAGAGGATTACGATTACTTATTACCAGCTTATCATCAATCTTTAGCTTTTTTGCAATTTCTACCCTTCCTGTTTTTAAAACCCCAAGTAAACCTGTATGAGGAAGAATTTCTTCTATAGGGCAACCCAGGGCCTTAGATTTTTCAATCCCTACTGTTTTTGCTGCAGCATTGTTAAATATCTCAATAATCCCCTCATTGTTAATAGCAACAACAGCATTTCTGGCAGATTCCAGTATTGTTGTTAACTTCTCAAGAATTTCCTGATTATAATCATAAAAACCATTAACAAGGTCAGTCCTGGTTAGCATTCCCTTTAATTTGCCATCTTTATCTAAAACTGGTAATCTACCAACAGGTATTTTCCAGGCCTCAGATGGCTCTGCATCTTCCAGGATAGTAATAATATCTTCAGTCATAAACTCCCTCACAGGCCTATCATGATTATAAGTATAATAGTACGCCTCCATAATATGTCTTTTTGTTATCAAACCAATTAAGTTCTTTTTTTTATCAACTATCGGGGCCCCATCTATTTTATTTTCTATAAACAACCCTGCAGCAGTTTTAATATTATCATCAGCTTTTAGAGTTAAAAGTTCTTTTGTCATGATATCTTTAATTTTCATAGCCCTTACCTCCTGAGAATTGACTACTCCTCGTCATATTCTTCAGATAAATCGGCCATTTTATCCAGAACTTTTTCAAGCTCTTTATGAACTTCAGAAGAAGGCTTATTCATCATTATTTCAATAGCTTCATTAATTTCGCTTACTTTATATATGTGGAATTTTCCTTCTTCAACAGCTTTAATCACTTCATCTTTAAGCATCAAATTATCTATGTTTTGCACCGGAATAACAACTCCCTGTTTACCGGTTAAACCCTGAGAATTACACACCTTATAAAAACCCTCAATTTTTTCATTCACACCACCTATAGGCTGAACTACACCCTTTTGATTCATAGACCCTGTTATTGCAATATCCTGCCTTATGGGAATATCAGCAATTGAAGAAAGTAAAACAATTAATTCAGCACAGGAAGCACTATCACCATCTATCCCCCCATAACTTTGCTCAAAAGCAATAGATGCAGAGAGACTAAGCGGTTTATTTTTAGCATATTGGCCACTTAGATAGCCACTAAGTATTAATACACTTTTATTATGTATTTTACCACTCATTTTGACTTCCCTTTCAATATTTACTACACCTTCTTTTCCCATAAATGTACTGGCAGTTATTCGTGAAGGACGTCCAAAAGAATATTCACCAGTCTGATAAACGGAAAGACCATTTATTTGACCAGAAATTTTATCCTTTGTATCAATAAGTATATGGCCCTTATCAATCATCTCCTGTATTTTTTCCTCACTCAAATTAGACCTGTACTCTTTTTCCTCCATAGCCTTAATCACATCATCAGCCTGAATATTATCATGTTCATTTATACCTGCCCAGACATCGGCTTCATAAAGTAATTCAATAATATCATTAAACCTGGTAGACAATTTATCTCTACTACCGGCCATCCTGCTACTATATTCAATAACTTTACTAACAGCCTCAACTTCAAAAACCTTTAAGTCTTCTCTATTACTTATAGAAGCAATAAAAGAAGCATATTTGTTCATATTTTCTTTATTTCTCTGCATTTCTATATCAAAGTCTGCTTTAATCTTAAATAACTCCTTAAATTCATCATCATAATTGTATAATAATTGGTAAATCATAGGTGTCCCTATTATTATCACCTTCAAATTAATATCTATAGCCTCAGGTTTAATAGTGCTAATCGGAATAGTTCGATATTGTTCCCCAATATTTTCTACTGTTATTTCCTGATTTATCAAAATTCTTTTTAAAGTTTCCCAGGAAAAGTTATTACTCAATACATCTTTGGCTTTAAGAATTAGATAACCACCATTTGCTTTGTGTACTGCACCACCCTTAATCATGGTAAAATTACTGGTAACAATCCCAAATTGACTTTTACCCTCAATTTTACCAAATAGATTGTAGTATGTTGGATTTGTCTCTATTATTACAGGAGAACCTTCTAAAGACTTATTATTTACTAAAAGATTTACCTCATATCTAATAAAAAAATCTTCACTTTCTGATGCCTGCATTTTCAAATTTAAAGAATTCTTTTTTTCAGTTTTATCACTGCCATCTTTAAATTTATCCAGGTTTTCTGAAATATCTTTTTTCACATCATCAAAATATTTTATCACTTCATCACAATTAATGTATTTTTCTTTTAGTAAATTAATAATGGGATTAATAATGGAAAGTACTATTTTTTTCTCCAGCTCATCTAATTCACTTTGAGCATCTGATTTAATATCCTTGATTTTTCTCGATAATTTCTCTATTTCATTTTGAATCTCCTGATTTTCTTCCCTGATCTCTTTTTTCTTTTCCTCTGAATATTGCTGAAAATCTTCTTGAGGTATCGGATTACCTTCTTCATCAACAGGAACTGGTACTGGCCCCTGAGCTGTATTTTGAAGGATGAAACCTTTTTCCTGAACATCCTTTTCAAATTCTTCCATTAGTTCATTAGACTGCTCTTGAAAACTATTCATAGTTTTATTTTTTTGATTTTCGTAGTCTTCACTATTGAAAACATCAAGTATTTCTTCTTTCAATTCTTTTATCAATTTATTCATGTCATTTTGCAGTTTAATACCCTTAGCAGGAGGTAATTTAATTGCATTTGGCTTTTCGGGGTTTTTAAAATTAAAAACATAGCATAAATCTGAAGGTGTTACCTCTTTTTTAGCAAGTTTTCGCGCCAGAGTTTTAGCATAGGTTGTTTTTCCAGTACCAGGTATACCGGCCATAAAAATATTGTATCCTTCCTTTTGTATCCGGAGACCAAAATCCATAGCTTTTACAGACCTTTTTTGACCAATGATTCCTTCATCAAAAGGGGTTAATTCATCAGTAGTCTTAAAATTAAAATCTTCTGCTTTACAATCACATTTCAACTCTTTTGCTAATAATTTTCTTTCTTCCATTTTTTCACCCCTTCCAGGAAAAAAACAAGGATTACCCCGGGGTAATCCCTATAATCTATTATTAATACTTAACTCTCTTACCTGTTACAAGAAAAATAGTAAGCTCACCAATATTTGTTGCATGATCTCCTATTCTTTCCAGAGATTTTGCAACATTGGTAAACTGTATAATTTGATTAATATTGCTTGTGCCCTGACTCTTATTCAAAAG
>CAZOON010000097.1:0-6050 GCA_964581445.1 uncultured Halanaerobiales bacterium
TTATATTAATAATCTTCTTAAAAAAAATGAAAATATTTTATTAAATGAAGAAAAAATGTTATTAAATATAAATATACCAGATATTGTTGAAGATAAAATAAAGGGAGTAGAAATTACTAAACTTGGTACCGGACAATATGAAGATCATTTTGAAAAAAGGGTTGATCCTATGGGGAACGATTATTATTGGATGGCAGGAAAAAATAAAGATATATATATTGAAGGGACAGATGTAAGGGCTGTTGCTGATAAAAAAATTTCTATTACTCCACTATCATTAAATTTAACTGATTTTACTCAAAAAAGAAAATTAAATAAATTTTTAAACAAATAAAAGTTCTTTAACCTCCTATTTTATCATAAAAATAAGATAGGGGGTTTAATAATGAACGATGATAAAAGGATTGATTTTTTGAATATATTTTTAGGAGTATTTAGGGGAATTATTTTACTATTAATTTTAAGTATAATTATTGCATTTTTATTATTTTTAAACTTTGTAGATTATAATAATCATATTAATGAAATAATTTTTTTGGCTAATTTCTTAATTATATTTTATATAGGTTTTTCAATTGCTAGAAAAATAGATACTGATGGTTGGCTTAATGGCGCATTTGGTGGGATATTTTATATGATTGTAATTGTTTTATTAGGGTCTTTTAGTATTACAATTTCTTTTATTAATATAGCTATTTTGATATTGATATCATTATTTATTGCAGGCCTTGGCGGAATAATCGGAATTAATTACTAAGTTAAAACTTACCTACATAAACTTGCTTATTTTAAGACAATTTAATAAAAGGAGGTAGGTGATATACATTGATTTTGGAGGGTTAAACTTTAAGCCATTGCCCCATCAAATTAAAACTGCAAGAAAAGTTATTGATGAATTTAATGGTAGAGCAATACTTGCTGATGAGGTAGGCCTTGGCAAAACTATTGAAGCAGGGCTTATTATTAAAGAATATATTAAAAACGATGAAATAAGAAAATTATTAATCCTGGTTCCAGCTTCACTAGGTTTCCAGTGGACTAATGAGTTAGTTAATAAATTTAATATTAGTAATATATTTTATAATAGAAAAGGGGTAGTGTGGGATTATTTTGATTATCAAATTGCCTCTCTAGATAAGGCTAAAAGGGAAAGACATGCTTCGAAAATAAGAAAAATATATTTTGATTTAGTAATCGTTGATGAAGCCCATCATTTAAAGAATAAAGATACTTTAAATTGGAAATTTGTTAATAGTCTTAAAAAAAAGTATTTTTTATTATTGACAGCAACACCTATTCATAATAATTTAAAGGAATTATATAATTTAATATTATTACTAAATCCTGATTATTATAAGGATTACAATGATTTTAAACATAAATATATACAGGACAAGCATATTATAAAAAATAGTAATGAGCTAAAAAAAGATCTTAAAAGAGTTATGATTAGAAATACCCATAATGATACCGAATTAAACAATTCAAAAAGACTTATAAGACATATAAGTGTTGAATTAAATGAAAAAGAAAAAAGTTTATATAAGGAGTTAAGTAATTACATTAAAAATGAGTATAGTAAAAAAAGAAAAAATAAAAATATCTTAGACTTAATAACATATCAAAGAGAGTTATGTAGTAGTACTTTTGCTTTAAAACAAACTTTAGAAAAAAAATCCAAACTAGATCCTGCACTAAAACGATTATTAGATATTGCAAGTAAAATAACAGTTAATACAAAGATGAAAAAAGTGGCTGAAATTTTAAAAGAAACAGATGGCCAGGTAATTATTTTTACTGAATATAGAGCTACTCAATTATTTGTTGCCTATTATCTTGAAAATCTAGGTTATAAAACAATTATTTTCAATGGTTCTTTTAGTTCAAGTGGTAAAGAATGGGTAAGATATATATTTCAGCAGAAAAAAGATGTATTAATAAGTACTGAGGCTGGAAGTCAGGGTTTAAATTTTCAATTTAGCAATGTAATTATTAATTATGATTTACCCTGGAATCCAATGAAACTGGAGCAGAGAATTGGGAGGGTTCACCGTCTTGGCCAGACACGTAATGTTTATATTTACAATATTGTGAGTAAAGGGACAGTTGAAGAAAAAATATTAGACCTTCTTAACAAAAAAATAAAATTATTTAAAGATGTTATTGGAGAAAAAGAAGATATATTACAGCCTAAAAATAATTTAGAAAGTGATATTATTAAGATTATAGGTGAATCAAAGGATAATAATGAAATAGAAAAGAGGTTTAAAAAAATAGCTAAACTCTAAGTTTATAAGGGTTTAGTTGTTTTTATTTAAAATGACTTTTTCTTCTATCTTGACTGCAAATATAATAATATATATAATAAATTAGATAAGGATTTTTATAAATCAGGATCTATGCTGCCATCAGGTAACATATTATCTGGATGATATTTACCGTTTTCTTCCATTTGATATCTCTGGCAGTTTCTCCAGTTACCTTTACAGTAATTATTAATCCATTTTTTATCAAGTTTTCCCATTTCATAATATTTTTTCATTGGACAAACAGGAAACCATTTGCAGTTCATTTTGATACACCTCAAAATCTTAAAGTAAGTATTATAAATTAAAAAAAGGCCACAGGGCCTAGAAAAAATGGAGCTGATGAGAGGACTTGAACCTCCAGCCTGCTGATTACAAGTCAGCTGCTCTACCGATTGAGCTACATCAGCATGTTATTAAGAATATGGCAGGGGAGGCAGGAATTGAACCCGCAACCAACGGATTTGGAGTCCGCTACTCTGCCAGTTGAGCTACTCCCCTTGATTGTCATGCATGAACTATTATAACCAAGAAAACTACTACAGGTCAAATTTATTAATTGCTAATAATGATGTTTATAGTAAAATATACTTTATATACTTAGTTATTCTCAATATTTCTTATGATTAATATCTTGTTTATATAATGAGAATAAAATCATGAATTATTTGCTTATATATATACTTAGTGATATAATTTTTAAGAGGAAGTGATTGTATGGGGGGTAAATATAGAGATGATAAAATCAAACAGGAACATACAATTATTGAAGATATTTTACCTCTTTTAAGGGATATTGCTAAAATATCTTCAATAAAAAGTATTATTCCTGGTCGAATAAATAGAAGAAGTGGTAGTGGTGTAGTGGCCTATTTACAATTGAAATATAATACGACAACAGGGTTAAAATTATTAAGCAAAAATAGTTCTTCGATTCAAGAAATTTTTGTAGTTACAGATGATCCTGATTCAACTAGTACTAAACTTGCTGAAAAAGATTTTGTCAAATGAACTTGACATTTTAATATTCTTTATATATAATATTTATGCCTATGGCGGGTTGTAGCGCAGCCTGGTAGCGCGCACGTCTGGGGGGCGTGAGGTCCCGGGTTCAAATCCCGGCAACCCGACCATCTAATAATATATAATTTAAATTCAACCCCGAAATTGGGGTTTTTTTATTTTATGGAGTTGTTAATATGATAAAAATATATTTCATTACTCTTGGTTGCCCTAAAAATTTAGTTGATAGTGAATATATGCAGGGCTTAATTTTAGAAAGTGATAAATATAGAATAATTGATAGGATAGAAGAAGCTGAGCTTATCATTATTAATACCTGTGGTTTTATTAATGATGCAAAGGAAGAATCTATCAATACAATAATAAATGCTGGTCTTTACAAAAAAGAAGGTAAATGTAGGGCTTTAATTGTTAGTGGTTGTCTTACTCAAAGATATAAATCCATTTTAATGGAAGAGATGCCTGAAATTGATGCAATTCTTGGGACAGGTAATTTTGATACAATTGTTTCGGTTATTGAAAGAGTTCTGGATAATCAGAGGATTAATGAGATTAAAAAACCTACTTTTGATTATACATGTAGCTTACCCAGAAATTTAACAACAGCTAATTATGCCTATGTGAAGATCGCTGAAGGTTGTAATCATCACTGTTCTTATTGTACGATACCAAGTATACGGGGTCCATTGTATAGTAGAAGTATTGATGATATTTATCAAGAGGTAAATTTGCTGGTAAGTAAGGGTATTAAAGAGATTATATTAATTGCTCAGGATACAACTAGTTATGGTATTGATTTAAAGGGGAAACCCATGCTTGTTGAATTATTAGAAAAATTGCTTGAAATCAAGGGAATAAACTGGTTTAGATTAATGTATACTTATCCTGATTACCTTGATGAAAATATTATTGATTTAATACAATATAGAGAGCGTATCTGCAATTATCTGGATATGCCAATTCAACATGCCTCAAGTAAAATAAGAAATCTAATGAATAGAAAAGGAAATTATAATGATTTAATTAATAAAATAAAAAAAATTCGCAGAAAGATACCTGATATAGCTTTAAGAACAACATTAATTGTTGGCTTTCCAGGTGAAGATGAAAATGACTTTGCTGAATTAGTAAAATTTGTTAAAGAAGTTAAATTTGAAAGATTAGGGGTGTTTAAATATTCTAGAGAAGAGGGAACACCTGCCTATAATATGTCAAATCAAATCAATGAAGACACTAAGGAATATAGATATAATAAAATAATGGAATTGCAGAAAGGGATAGCATATAAAAATAATAAAAATATGATTGACAAAATTATTGAAGTTATTATTGAGGAAAAATATGATGATACTTATTATCTTGCTAGGACTGCATATGATGCTCCTGAAATAGATAATTTAGTATATATAAGTGGAGGAAATATTAATATTGGTGATATAATAAATTGTAGAATAACTGATGCCTATGAATATGATTTGATAGGGGAGAATGTTAATGAATCTACCAAATAAACTTACATTATCAAGGATTTTGTTAATACCCTTTTTTATGGGATTTTTATTTTTGAGAAAACATTATCCAGTATATTCAGAGATACTTGCTGTAACAACCTTTATTATTGCAGCAATTACTGATGGATTGGATGGCTATCTTGCCAGAAAGCATAATATTATAACAAAATTTGGTAAAATATTAGATCCTCTGGCAGATAAATTATTAATAAGTGCTGCTTTAATATCATTTGTAGCTATGAAAGAAATATCTGCCTGGGCAGCAATAATTATTATTGGTAGAGAACTTGCTGTAACAGGTCTAAGAGTGGTTGCAGCCAGTGAGGGTATTATTATTTCTGCTAATAAATGGGGGAAAATTAAAACTGCTTTACAGATTGCTGCTATTATTGCATTAATAATTGATCCTGAAATAATAAAATTACCCTGGTATTTTGCTAATATAGTTCTCTGGATAGCTGTAATTATTACCTTATATTCTGGTATTATATATTTTAATCAGGTTGAGATAGATTTTTTTAAAGAAGAAAAGGGCTGAGATTTATGTTAATATTTTTTAGTAGGTTGCTGACAACAGGATTTTTTATAGGTTATATACCTGGGGCTCCGGGTACTTATGGCTCAATATTTGCTATTTTTCTTTTATATTTATTTCCTGATATAAATAATTTATATTCAATGATTTTAATTTTTTTAATTGGGGTTTTATTAAGTTCATGGGATGAAAAAATATATAAAATTAAAGATGATTCACGTATAATAATTGATGAAATATATGGGATTTTTGTGGCGTTTTTATATTTACCTTTGAAAATCCCTGTAATAATAACAGGTTTTATTTTATTTAGATTATTTGATATTTTCAAACCTTTAATTATTGATAAATCTCAAAACTTACCATCCGGTTGGGGAGTAATGGTTGATGACTTAATTGCTGGTGTATTTACTAATATTATACTTCAAATTATTTTTATATATGTTTAAATCTATATGTATTTTTTATTTATGGCAAAGATTACTTATAAAATATACTGGAAACTTAAGTCATGTTAGTGTTATAATATATAAATTGAAAGGGGTGCTTTATTAATGAAGTATAAGGGCATTAATTTAAATATTGTTATTATAGTTATTATACTTGTAATAAGTATTTTTTTTGTGGGTAAGTATCTGCTAAAGTTATATAATGTTGAACAACCTTTATTTGAAA
>CAZOON010000098.1:0-6040 GCA_964581445.1 uncultured Halanaerobiales bacterium
GAAGAAAGTGGAAAACCAACATTAATTATTGCTAAAACCCATATTGCTCTGGGAGCACCGGGTAAACAGGATTCAAGCTCAGCCCATGGGGCGCCACTGGGTGAAGAGGAGATTAAAGGATTAAAAGAGACATTTAATTTACCTGCAGATAAGTGTTTTTATATTTCAGATGATGTTAAAGGATATTTTGATAAAAGGAAAGATGAATTACAATTATTGAGAAAAGATTGGGAAGGTAAATTTTCTACATGGAATGAAAATAATCCTGAATTGAGTAAGGCCTGGGAAAAGGCTGAAGTAAATTATATACCGGATAATTTTGCTGAAAAGTTAATGAGTCTTGATATAAAAACTCCAATTGCAACCCGTAAAGCAGCTGGCTCAGCCCTGCAGGAAGCAGCAGATTTATTGCCATATCTTGTTGGTGGCTCAGCAGACCTTGCCCCATCAAATAAGACCTATCTTGAAAAATACGATGAGATTCAGCCCGGTAATTTTACTGGCCGTAATTTCCGTTTTGGAGTCAGGGAACATGCTATGGGCTCAATTGCCAATGGTATTTCTGTCCATAAGGGTTTAAGGCCTTATGTGGCCACTTTTCTGGTTTTTTCAGATTATATGAGGCCTGCTATTAGAATGGCTGCTCTTATGAAACAGCCTATTATATATGTTTTTACTCATGATTCTGTATACATAGGTGAAGATGGACCTACCCATCAAGCGGTGGAGCATGTGGAATCTCTAAGGTTAATACCAGGCTTGAAAGTGATAAGGCCTGCAGATGAAGAGGAGGCTAAAGCGGCCTGGGTAGATGCTATTCGGAGAACAGATGGACCTACTGCCCTGATTTTAACGAGACAGGGTTTACCCCATCTGAATAAAGAAAATGGTATTAATGAATTTTCCAGGGGAGGATATCTTATTAAGGATAGTGAAAATGCAGAGCTTATTTTTATGGCCTCAGGTAGTGAGGTGTCTTTGGCGATCAAGGTAAGTGAGCTTCTTGAAAATGATGGTATTGAGAACAGGGTGATTTCTGTACCTGATAGGATGGAATTTGCCAGAAATGATGAGGAATATATTAAAAGCCTGCTTGGTGAAGATGATAAACTAAGGGTAATCATGGAAGCCGGGGTTAAACAGGGATGGTATCAATTTGTAAGGGATAATTATTTATTTGTAACTGTTGATAGCTTTGGTAAGAGTGGCCCCGGGGAAGAAGTAGCCAGAGATTATGGCTTTATCCCTGAAAAAATTGCAGAAGATATTAAACATGAATTGAAGAAAAAATAAGACTATTTAATTAAATATAATATGTGTTGGGGGTAGCTGCATGATAGTGGCTGCCCTTTTCTTAATTATTTGCAGGGAATTATCTATAATTAGCGAATATTAGTAATAAGAATTGTATTCTGGAGGGAAGTTCCATGCAAATAAATATGAATAATGATGACTATATATTTGCCCTTGATATTGGTACCCGGACGGTTATCGGGGTAATCATGTATTATAATGGTGATAATTATGAAATAATTGATTCGGAATTTGTAGAGCATGAGCACCGTGCCATGCTTGATGGCCAGATACACAATGTTGATGCAGTTGCAAAAGAGGTTCAGAAGGTTAAGGAAAGTCTGGAAAATCGCCTTGATATTAAATTGAAGAAGGTTGCTATTGCTGCAGCAGGTAGGGCCTTAAAAACAGTTATAAAAAAATATTCTATGGATTTTTCAATAAAGAAAAAGATTATAATAGATGATGTTCATGCCCTTGAATTCGGGGCTGTACAGGAAGCAGAAAAGGAATTACTTAAGAGTGAGCAGGAACACAAAGGTGATTATCATTTTGTGGGTTTCAGTGTTAAGGAATATCATCTTGATGATATATTTTTAACAAATTTAGTTGGACAAATGGGAAGAAAAATTTCACTTGAAGCGATTGTTACCTTTTTGCCCAGGATAGTTATTGATTCTTTACTTTCTGTAATAGAAAGTGTAGGTCTTGAGGTTGTTCATATGACATTAGAGCCAATTGCAGCCTCTAATCTTGTTATACCTAGAGAGATGTATAATTTTAATCTTGCATTAATTGACATTGGGGCTGGCACTTCTGATATTGCGATAAGCAATAAAGGCTCAATGCTGGGATATGCTATGGTGCCAGTAGCCGGAGATGAGATTACTGAGGTCTTAGCTGAAAGCTATCTCCTTGATTATTATTCTGCTGAGAAGCTAAAAAGAAAAGTTATGAAAGAAGGAGAAATAAAGGTTCATAATGCACTTGGTAATGAATCCAGGATTGAAAAGGATGAGATATTAAATATTATTAATCCCCAGGTAGAAAAACTGGCTGATTTAATTACTAAGAGTATTAATGAAATAAATCAGCGAACCCCCCAGGCAGTTATTTGTATTGGTGGAGGCAGTTTAACACCCAATCTAATTGAAATACTGGCCGGGAGATTGGGTATGCCTGGAGACCGTGTTGGTATTAAAGACAGCAAGGATTTAAAACAGATATCCGGGAGGATTGAAGGCATAAATAGTACTCAGTCTATTACTTCACTGGGTATAGGGGTCACAGCTCATCAAAGTACAGAAAAGACGTATTTTATTGATCTCATTGTAAATGGTAGTAAGGTACAGCTTTTTAGCTTTGTGGGGGCAAAATTAGCCGATGCACTTCTGGCTGCTGATATAGATAGCAAGAAAATAAATGCAAGACCAGGTATGGGCTTAACCTATACAATTAATGGAGAGCTTAAATCCATTAAAGGTACAATGGGGAAGGCAGGCAGTGTTTTGTTAAATGGGGAAAAAGTGGATTTAGATAAGAGTATAAATACAGGTGATGTGATTGAATTTGTTGAAGGTGTACCCGGAAAAGATGCTCATGCAAGGATTAAAGATATTTTACTCGAAGAGGCAAAAAAGAGCTTTAATATTATAGTAAATGAAGAAACGGTGAAATTAAGTCCGCGGATCTATCAAAATGGAAAGATTGTTGATATAAATGAAGAATTAAGGGATGGTGCAGATATTGTTTATAAATTAATAAAAACAATAAGGGATGCTGCTGCCCATCTTTTGGAAATAAAACCTTCATTACTTAATAATGATGTCATCAGTTTTACTTTTAATGGTATTATTAGAGAGATACCTGTTGGGGACTATATAGTGAAACAGGATGAAAAACTGCTGGCTCTGGATAGCGAGCTTAAAGACGGGATGAAACTTGAGTTGATTAAATCTGAATTGGGTTATGAAGAATTAACAATTGATTATCTATGTAAAGGGAAGGATTTTGAAGATATCAGGGTTATTTTAAATAATAGTGAGCTAAATATACCTCTGGCAGGATATAGGATATTAGCTAATGGTGAGGAAGTAGAAACTAATTATAGTATTAAAGATGGTGATGATATTGTATGTGAGCCCCGGGGGATGAATGTAAAGAGGGTCTTAGAATATATAAATTATAATCTGAGTCCTGACAAAAAGCAGGGAGTAAAGATATTAATTAATGATGAGGAATCCACACTGCAAAGTAAGGTTCGTGATGGTGATAGATTAAAAATTAATTTCACCTGATAATAATATCCAGTTTGATAGGGCAATAATTACCCCCAGGCCAGTACCTACAAGGACTTCAAAAGGTGTATGACCTATTAATTCTTTTAGCTCCTTTTTTATTAATTCCCTGTCCTGCTCCGGTCGTGATAGGTCCAGGTGTTTTAAAAGCCTGTTTAGAACATTGGCCTGTTCACCGACAGCCCTTCTAACACCACTGGCATCGTAGATAATTATTAAAGAAAAAACAGTAACTATGGCAAAGAGGTCAGAACTAAAACCATATTTAAGACCGATAAGGGTGGCCAGGGTAGAGACAAAAGAAGCATGGGAGCTGGGCATTCCTCCAGATCCTATAATGCGGCTAATGTCAAAAGGTTTTTTATTAAATATTTTTAATGTCTGGGCAAAAAATAATGAGAATATAGAAGTATATAATATATACATAAGTCAACACCTAATTTTTAATTTAATATATCATTAATAGATATTTCTTGCAAGTTTTAAATAGAAAGGTTGGATGAGATGAATCCCTATGATTATATAAATAGTTTGAGAAAATTTGGGGATAAAGGGGGTTTTAAACCCGGGCTGGAAAGGGTTAGGGCAATGCTGGCTCAACTGGGGAATCCAGAGAAAAAATTTAGATCTATTCATGTGTCAGGTACAAATGGTAAGGGCTCAACTATTGCTTTTTTACAATCTATTTATAGAGAGGCCGGTTATAAAGCTGGGATATATACATCACCTCATTTGCTACATTTTAATCAACGTATGCTTATTAATGGTATACCAATTACTACGATTGAATTAAAAAGACTTATAGAAGATATTATCCCTGTTGTTAAAAGGGTTGAAGAAAATGATGACTTTGGCAGCCCTACTTTTTTTGAAATTATTACTGTAATTGCTTTCCTGTTTTTTGCCCGTAATGAAGTAGAATTGGCTATACTTGAAACCGGTCTTGGGGGCAGGCTTGATGCTACTAATGTAGTAGAAAAACCACTGGCAGCTTTAATTACTTCTATTGGCCTGGAGCATACAGAATTTCTGGGTAATACTACTGCCCAAATAGCCTACGAAAAGGCAGGGATAATTAAAGAAGGAAGGCCAGTTTTTACAGCAGTAAGAGATTTTGACGCATTAGAAGTAATAGAAAAAATTAGCAGAGAGAAAAATGCATGTTTTATTAGTATCGACAAGAAATATAGCTTTGAATTAATAAATGCTTCAATTAATAATCAGAAATTTAAATTTGCAGATGATAATACTGAAAGAATATATAAAATTAATTTATTGGGTAAACATCAAATAAGGAATGCTGTACTTGCTCTTGTTGTTGTGTGGAGCCTTTTAGATGATTATCCAGTAAGTCAAGATGATATGTATAATGGATTAGAAAAAACAAGCTGGCCGGGGCGGCTGGAGAAAGTTCATAATAATCCGGCTGTATTAATAGATGGTGCCCATAATCATGAAGGTATGGAAAGATTGGTGGATTATCTTTCTACTGTTATAAATCCAGGGCAGAAGATAGTTTTTCTTTTAAGTATTCTTGATGATAAAGATGTATTTGCTATGTTGGAATCATTGCAAAAACTTCCTGCAGAAATTAAAGTTCATATTACAAAAAATAGAGAAAAACGTGCTTTGCCGCCTGAAGATATTAAAAAAGTGGCTGATGAGCTTAAAATAAAAAATAAAATTTATCCTGAGTTAAAACAGGCGCTACTTGAAACTATGAAGGAACTTTCAGAAGACAGTCTGCTTATAATAACGGGTTCACTCTATACTGTGGCTGAATCGAGAATAATAATAAAAAGTTTTTTCCCTTCAGGTATAAATTGAATCTTTTAGACATATTAGTGTAAAGAAGGGGGAGTGAAGATGAAAAGAGAAAGCACTTTATCTTTGACAATTATGGTTATTGTCATGGCAATCCTGGCCTTATTTGCTGGATATTTGCTGGGAAATTGGATTATCCAGATGGTTACAGGTAGCCCGGATAATACTGAGCAGGTAGTCCAGAAGGAGATAATTGAAGAAGAGATTATTGAAGATAATGAAAATAATACTGATATATCTAATAAAGATCTGTCTATCAGTGAAGATTATAGTAATAATCAACTACAGGGCGATGTATATGTTGTCCAGGTAGGGGCCTTTCAAAAGTATGAAAATGCTCTTTCTTTAAAAGAAAAACTTACTTCTAAAGGATTTCAAGTTATAGTTACTGACACTATCCCCTATAAAGTACAGCTGGGAGCGTCAAATAGTCGAAATAAGGCAGAAGAGGTTGAAGATAGAGTAGAGGCACTGGGTTATGAGGCATTTATAACACATTAAGTAGATAGACTTTCTTTTTCAAAAAACATGGAAGTTAGGAAATAATATTATATCTATAACTAGTCTTAAAACAGCCTGAAATCAGGGATGATGGCAGACTGTTTTTTTTTATCTTGTTATTAATA
>CAZOON010000099.1:0-6025 GCA_964581445.1 uncultured Halanaerobiales bacterium
TAAATAAAATAATTAAAATAAGGTAAAAATATGTAAAAAAAGAAAATAAATGTTTCACAGGAAACATTTATTAAAATGGTGGTGGTAATTTGTATTATATTATCGATAATAAAATAATTGGCCCTGATTATTATAAGATGGATATTAAAGCAGTTGATATTGCTCAAAAAGCTAACCCGGGCCAGTTTATTCAAATTAAAGTAAATTCTAAAAATACTTATGACCCTTTATTACGTCGTCCATTTAGTTTATTTGATGTAGATAAAGATAATGGAATTATTAAAATTATCTATAGGATAGTTGGACGTGGTACTAAAATAATGAGTGAAATAGAAATTGATAATAATATAGATATACTGGGTCCACTTGGAAATGGTTTTAATATAAATTTGACGAATAAAGATATTATTTTGATTGGTGGTGGAATGGGCATAGTCCCACTTTTTTATTTATATAAATCTATGCAAAAAAATAATAATATTAAGGTATTAATTGGCGCTAAAGATTTTGAAGAAATTGAATATTTTACAAAAATATTTAGTGATTTAAAGTATGCAACAGAATCAAATAATAAGGGATATCGGGGGACAGTTCTTGATCTTTTACTTGATTATGGTTATGATTTTGATTATTTTTATGCATGTGGCCCGAATAATATGTTAAAAAGTTTACAGGAAATATCTAATAAAAATAAATTAAATGGCGAGATATCTCTGGAAAAGAGAATGGGATGTGGTACTGGAGTATGTTTATCCTGTGTTAGCAAAACAATCAATGGTAATAGAAGGGTTTGTAAAGATGGCCCAATTTTTTCTATCGGAGAGGTGATTTTTGATGAATGATCTTGATTTATCTACTAAACTTGGTCCACTTAGTTTAAAAAATCCATTATTAACTGCCTCTGGTACTTTTGGATATGGCCATGAACTTGATCAATTTATTAGTCCTGATATTTTTGGAGCTATTACTCTAAAAGGTATTACTATAAAACCAACACAGGGTAATCCTTCCCCAAGAATTGTGGAAACTGCTTCAGGTATTATTAATTCAATTGGTCTGGAAAATCCGGGTATTGATAAATTTTTAACTGAGAAGATAGAAGATCTCAGTGATATTAATACTGTCATTATAGCAAATATTTCTGGACATACAGTAGATGATTTTGCTTATCTAGCTGAAAAAATTTCAAAGGTAGATATTATATCAGCTATAGAAATTAATGTTTCCTGCCCCAATATAGCCGGTGGTGGAATGATTTTTGGTACAGACAGTGAGCTGATTTATCAGGTAAGTAAAAAAGCAAAAAATAATTATCAGGGACCTGTCATTATTAAGCTTTCTCCAAATGTTACAGATATTGTAGAAATGGCTATGGCAGCAAAAGAAGCAGGTTCTGATATAGTATCTTTAATAAATACTCTTCTGGGTATGGCAATAGATGCTGAAAAAATGAAGGTGGTATTGGGAAACACTTTTGGAGGGCTTTCTGGGCCAGCTATAAAACCAGTAGCTTTAAGAATGGTTTATCAGGTAGCAAGCAAAGTTGATATACCTATTATTGCCATGGGTGGGGTCATGAATGGTAAAGATGCAATTGAATTTCTACTTGCAGGAGCAGATGCTGTTGCAATTGGTACTGCTAATTTAATTGATCCCAAATCAGGTGAGATGATTTTAAATGAAATAAAAGACTATATGAATAGAAAAGATTTTAAAAATATTGATGATATTAAAGGTAAGGCGATAAAATAAAAAAGAATTGAGGGATAAAATGTATTCCAGAGAAGAATTGTTGGGTTTTTTTAAAAAAACTGGTGTATTACAGGAAGGACATTTTGTGCTTAGTTCAGGTAGACATGCTAATAAATATTTACAGTGTGCAAAAATATTACAATACCCTAAATATACCCAAAAACTATCTTCAGATATTGCAGAAAAATGGAAGGATAAAAATATTGAACTTGTAGTAGGGCCTGCTATTGGTGGAATAGTCCTTTCATATGCAGTAGCACAGGCACTTAGTACGCGTTCTATATTTACTGAAAGAAAAAATGCTAAGATGATGTTGAGGAGAAGTTTTAATATAAAGGCTAGAGAAAAGGTACTTGTTGTTGAAGATGTAGTTACAACTGGTGGCTCAGTAAAAGAAGTTATTGATTTATTAGAAGATAAGGATGCTGATATTATTGGTATAAGTTCAATAGTTAATAGAGGTGATAATGTTGATTTCCATTATCCATTTAGACCTCTTTTAGATTTATATATTCCAACATATTTACCTGAAAAATGTCCCATGTGTAAAAAGGGAGAAAAAATTATTAAACCTGGAAGCAGAGAAGGTTGAAAAATTAAAGGATTATTCTTATCATTATTGAATATATATATGAGATATTTATTTATCTAAATTCTTTATGGGATAATAAATGGAAGGAGTTGGCTTATATATGAATAATGCAGTTGAAATTACTAAAGATATATAC
The DNA here is from genome assembly GCA_964581445.1 of uncultured Halanaerobiales bacterium. Classification (GTDB taxonomy): domain Bacteria; phylum Bacillota; class Halanaerobiia; order Halanaerobiales; family CAZOON01; genus CAZOON01. The sequence goes on from CAZOON010000099.1 coordinate 2,481, forward strand.
TGGATAGGAGTAAATGATAGAGAAACAGATATATTTGAATCTCTCTGGCCTTTACCTGAAGGAATTAGTTATAATTCATATCTTATAGTTGATGATAAGGTGGCATTAATTGATACGGTAAAAATTAATTATAATAATTCTTTTCTTGAAAAAATTAAAAACTTATTAGGTGATAAGAAAATTGATTATTTAATTATAAATCATATGGAGCCAGATCATTCTGGTTCAATTAAGGTATTAAAAGAGGTTTATCCAGATATAAAGATAATTGGTAATCAAAAAACCATGGGTTTTTTAGAAGGTTTTTATGATATCATTGATGATACCAAAGTCATCAATGAAGGTGATATACTTAATCTGGGTGAACATAAATTGAAATTTTTTATAACCCCTATGATTCATTGGCCTGAAACTATGATGACATATGATGAAAAGAGTAAAATGATATTTTCAGGGGATGCTTTTGGTGGTTTTTCAGCATTTTCTGGTGGCATTTTTGATGATGAAATTGATGAACTTAAGATTGAAGATGAAATAAGAAGATATTATTCCAATATTGTAGGTAAATATAGTCCAATAATAAATAAAACAATTAACCGTCTGGTAAAAAATGAAATAAAAATAGTTGGATCAACACATGGTATTATATGGAGAGATAATCCTGAATACATAATAAACAAATATCATCAATGGAGTAAATTTGAAGCCGAAAATGGAGTAGTAATTGTATATGGATCTATGTATGGAAATACCAAATCGATGGCTCAGGAAATTGCAAGGTCATTAGTTGAACAGGGTATTGAAAAGATTGATTTATTTGATGCTTCCCGAACTAATCTTTCATTTATACTTAATATGATATGGAAATATAAAGGACTTATTATTGGGTCATGTACATATAATAATGAAATATTTCCTCCAGTACAATCCCTTATTAATGCCCTGAAAAATAGAGGATTGCAAAAGAGATATTTAGGTATCTTTGGTTCTTATAGTTGGAATGGTGGAGCTGTAACGAAGTTGAAAAATTTTGCAGACAAATCTAAATTAAAATTAATTAAGCCGATTGTGGAAGCTAAATATACTCCAGATAAAGAATGTTTGAGAGAATGCAGAAAACTTGCTCAAAATTTAGCTAAAGAAATGGATTAAGAAAGAATATTTTACATTAATATTAAAATGAATGCAGGATTTTAATAATAAAATATAGAATAATGAAAATATATAAAGATTCAGAAAAAATGATGGAGGGAGGGAAATAACTTAATTTTAATTAATTAAGTATTATTATAAATTCTTTAAAGAGAGAATAGAAAGGCTGGTGTATATTTTGGCAAATCATAGTACTAAAAATATTAGAAACCTAAGTCTTATTTCTCATGGTGGTGCTGGTAAAACAAGTTTAACAGAGATTACTTTATTAAATGCCGAAAAGATAAAAGAAGCTGGGTCTATAGATAATGGTAATACCAAATCTGACTTCAATCCGGAAGAAAAAGAGCATAAATATTCTATTATCAATTCATTTTTTTCATTTCCATATAAAGATAAAGAAGTAAATCTTGTTGATACACCTGGATATATAGATTTTAGAGGGGAAGTGACCAGTGCACTGGAAATGGTTGAAAGTACAGTGCTTCTTATTGATGCTACTGCTGGTATACAGGTAAATACTAAATATGTCTGGGAGCTTGCAGAAAAAAAAGATATTTTTCGTTTTATATTTATAAATAAACTTGATAAAGAGGGCGCTAATTTTTTAAAATTATATGAAGAAATTAATGAAAAATTTGAAGAGAATATTGTTCCATTGACAATACCATGTGGAGAAGGTGAAAATTATACTGGAATAATTGACCTTCTTTCTGGAAAATCAATTTCATATAAAGATGGCAAAGAGAAAAAAGAAGATATTCCTCAAAATTGTAGTGATAGTTTTGAAGAATATAAATTTGAATTAATTGAATCAGTTGTTGAATTAGATGACGAATTAATGATGAAGTATTTAGAAGATGAAGAAATAAAGGATGAAGAATTAATAAATGCTCTTTTAAAAGGTGTTAAAGAGAAAAAAATAGTACCTTTAATGACAGGTTCTGCAATAAATAATTCAGGAATTGATACTTTCTGGGATTATTTATTAAAATTGATACCTTCTCCAGATGAAGTTGGCACAATTTCTGGATTTAATTCAGATGGTGAAGAAATTGAAATAGAGGCTGATGAAGAGGGGCCTTTTGTGGCTAAGGTTGGTAAGACAATGGTTGACCCATATATAGGAAAACTTTCTATTTTCCGGGTTTTATCTGGAAAGTTAAATAAAGATGTAGAAATATATGTTCCTCGAAGTGATTCTACATTTAGTACGAATAAATTTTATAAACTAAATGGCTCAGAACAGGAAAATGTAGATGAACTAATTGCTGGAGAGATAGGTGCAGTTGCCAAAGTTGAAGAGCTTGAGACTTCTGATACTTTAAATGATGGAGATATTGATATTAAACTTGATGAAATTGAATTTCCAGAACCTATGTTGATTCTATCTGCAACGCCATTATCAGAAGGCGATGATGAAAAGATGACGACAGCATTAAATCGTTATAGCCTTGAAGATCCTACATTTAAGGTTAATTATAATAAAGAGACAAAACAATTAATCTTAAGAGGTATGGGTTCAGTCCATTTGGATGTAATTAAAGATACATGTAAACGAAAATTTGATGTTGAATTTAAAACTGAGACCCCTAAAGTTGCTTATAAAGAAACTATTCAAAAAAAGGTCGAGGTTGAAGAAAAATATAAAAAACAATCTGGTGGTAGAGGGCAGTATGGTCATGTTTTGATTAGAATGGAGCCATTACCAAGAGGTAAAGGATTTGAATTTGAAGAAGAAATTTTTGGTGGTTCAATTCCAAATCAATACATTCCTGCTGTAGAAAAAGGTTTAAATGAGGCTAAAGATGAAGGCGTTCTTGCTAAATATCCTGTTGTTGATTTTAGAGCAACAGTTTATGATGGCTCATATCATAATGTTGACTCTTCTGAAATGGCTTTTAAGATTGCTTCATCCAAGGCTTTTAGAAAAGGTATGAAAGGTTCAAAACCTGTATTACTTGAACCAATTATGGATATTGAGGTAACTGTACCTGAAAATTTCATGGGTGATATAATGGGGGATTTAAATTCTCGAAGAGGAAAAATACAGGGGATGGATCCAAGAGATGGAAAACAAATTATTAAAGCAAAGGTACCTGAAGTAGAAATGTTTTCTTATGCTACAGACCTGAAGTCTATAACTGGTGGATATGGATCATTTAATATGAATTTCTCACATTATGATAAAGTTCCTTCAAATATCTGTGAAGAAATTATTGAAGAAGCTGCGGAAGAGGAAGAATAAGAAAAAACTTAAAATTTAATATAATCTATAATAAAAAAATTATCCGTATTGATATACGGATAATTTTTATTATAGATATATAAAAAATAGGATTTATTCAAAAGAATCCAGCCTGGCATATTTTTTATTCCAGTATATGTTTTTT
>CAZOON010000100.1:0-5940 GCA_964581445.1 uncultured Halanaerobiales bacterium
GGAAATTTTTTATTATTATCTGTGTTAATCAAATGTGCTATAAATTCGGCGGTATTTCGATGATTTAAAGTTTCCAACATTTTTTCAATGTGATAAAGCCCCTGTTTACATTCTGCTTCACTAATTGTAAGAGGAGGCTCAATTCTGATAACTTTTTTACCATTAAGTGTAGGGGCAACCCTTAATTTTTCTTTATTCAGGAGATAACTGGAAATAATAGGGCTTATCTGGCCCTGCTCAGCTAGAATACTTAAAAGACTATCTGGAAAGCTTTCCCTATTTATATTGAATTCAATACCCAGCATTAAACCTCTGCCTCTTACTTCAGCTATGAGTTCAGGATATTTATTTTTTAATTTAAAAAATCCATTTTTTAATAACTCTCCATGTTTTTTTACGTTTTTTAAAAGGCAAAAATCATCTTTTTCAAGGAGCTCAAGGGTTTTTAATCCAACCCTGGCTGCAAGAGAATTTCCGGCAAATGTTGAAGAATGTTTTAGGGCAAATTCTTTGTTATAAACCTTATCTGAACTGATACAGGCCCCTATAGGGATTATACCACCTCCCAGTGCTTTGGCCAACAAAATAATATCTGCCTTAATTTTTTCTTTTTCAAAGGCAAAAAGGTCTCCAGTTCTTCCCAGACCAGACTGGATTTCATCAAGAATAAAAACGACATTAAATTTTTTGCAAAGTTTTTCTACCTTTTTTAAGTACCCATCAGGAGCTTCTATAATACCACCTTCACCCTGAATAGGCTCAAGTAAAAAAGCGGCGTATTTATCAGAACTTTTTTCCAGCTTTTCTTCTAATTCTTTTATTGAGCCATAATTTATAAAACTAAATCCAGCGATTGGCGCGCCAAAGGCCTTTTGATATTCAATATTTCCAGTAGCAGAAAGGGCCCCCAGGGTTTTACCATGAAAACTATTATAGCTGGCAAGAATTTTTTCTTTACCCGTGGCAGAGCGGGCCAATTTAATAGCAGCTTCAACTGATTCAGCACCACTGTTTGTAAAGCTTACATAGTTTAGATTATCAGGTGTAAGCTGAATTAATTTTTCGGCAAGCTCTCCGGCAGCCTTTAAGGCCGAAGGTTTCATAAATGAAGGTTCCTGTGATTTTTTATATTTATCAATAGCTTCCCATATTTCATCGGGATTATAGCCAAAAGGTACTGCGCCGTAATTTGCAATAAAATCAAGGTATTTATTATTATCCCTATCATACAAATAAGAACCTTTTCCTTTGATGAATTCCTTATCCATTAGTAAATTTTCCAGCACTTTTCCTAAATACGGGTTAACATAGTTGCTAAAAACATGCAAAATGAAGACCTCCTTTGTGTACATTTTTGTGCACATAATAAGTATAAATAAACAGGAAAAATTTGTCAAGAAAGAAAAAGACTATTTTTTACTATTAACATATTCCAGAGCCCTTTCCAGACGTTTAATGGATTCTTCTCTTCCTATTAATTCAACCAGGGTGAAGAGTCCAGGTCCAGATGTTCTTCCAGATAAAGCCATTCGGGTTGTATGAATCATTCGTGCTGCCTTTACATCCAATTTTTTACTCCTATCACGATATATTTCTTCAATTTTTTCTCGATTAAATTTTTTTACATTTTTTAGACAGTCAATATCGTTTTCAAGGATAGTAACAATATTATGTGTTTTAAAATGTTTTTTTACTCCCTTTTCATCATAAGTAAAATTATCATTATAAAAATATGAGATGCCATTTATTAATTCATTTATAGTTTTGCTTCTTTGCCTAACAGCGTCAATAATATTGTACAGACGTACTTTTTCTATAAAATCTTTTTCATAAAAAGATGTCTTTTCTAAAAAAGGAAGGACATAATCTATTATTTTTTCCAGATCTAAGTTTCTCATATACTGCCCATTGAACCAGGTCATTTTTTTCTTATCATAAATTGCAGCATTTTTAGAGATGCCTTCAAGAGAAAAAAGTTTAATTGCTTTGTTCAGATTCATTAATTCCTGGTCATTTCCCGGGGACCAGCCCAGTAAAAGAAGATAATTAAGCAGGCCCTGAGGTAAAAAGCCTTCTTCTCTAAATTCATCAACTGAGGTAGCACCATGCCTTTTACTTAATTTGCTTCTGTCCGGGGCAAGAATCATTGCTACATGTGCAAATTCAGGTAATTCATAATCCAGTGCGTTATAAAGCATGATTTGTCTGGGAGTATTGGATAAATGTTCATCAGCCCTGATGATGTGACTTATATTCATTGCATGGTCATCAACTACACAGGCGAAATTATAAGCTGGCTCTCCATCTGATTTGGCAATAATAAAATCTTCTTGTAGAGTATTATCAAAATAAACCCTGTCTCTTAGTAAATCATTTACTATAGTATTACCTTTATCCGGGGTTTTCAGTTTTATAACATAACTACGTCCTTCCTCCTGAAGTTTTTTCTCTTCTTCATTGCTGAGATTTCGACAGTGTCCTGGATATAAAGGCTGACGTCCTGCTTTTTCTTCTTTTTTCTTCAATTCTTCTACTTCTTCAGGAGTACAGTAACATTTATAAGCAAGCTCTTTGTCAAGTAGATAATTTAAGGCTTTTTGATAAACCTGTCCTCTTTTTGATTGATAATATGGGCCATATTCTCCACCGCTTTCAGGGCCTTCATCTCTATTTAGTCCAAGCCAGTTAAGTGCTGATAAAATTTGTTTTCTTGATTTTAAACTTGAGCGTTTTTTATCTGTATCTTCAATTCTTAGTATAAAATCACCTTTATTATGTCTGGCAAAAAGCCAGTTAAAAAGTGCTGTTCTAACCCCGCCAATATGTAAATCTCCAGTAGGGCTGGGGGCAAAACGCACGCGAACTTTATTATTCATATTATTTTCCCTCCATTTATAATGTTTTAAGTTTTGTTGATATTATATCAAAAGGAGGATATATGGACAAGTGGCAAAAGTTTTCAATTAGAAATGTTCTTTATTTAACAGATTTTATCTTGTGGATTTGTTAAATTTAATTAGATATAAAAATTAAGGTGTTGAATATGACATGGAAAATAAAGCGAAAAAAGCAAAAAATGTTAAATTAATTTATTTTATTTTTATCTGGCATGGGGCTTTTTTAATGTTTACAAGGTCAATGATTGATTTTAATACCGTTTTTCCTTCTTTGATAACAAATCTTATTGATTCAAAGATTATTTTCGGCTCTTTATATTCAATAATGCTTGGTGTCCCGTTTATTTTTAATATTATATTTAGTCATTATATGCAAGCTTATAAATATAAAAAGAAGTTTCTCCTTTTTGGTATTTATTTGAGGGTTATTGCCTTTATGGGGATGTCTGTTTTCACATATTTTTTTGCAAAGGAATCTCCACATTTAGTTATCATTAGTTTTTTCTTCTGGGTTTTATTGTTCTCTATTAGTGGTGGATTTGCAGGTATAGCTTATAGTGATATTATTGGAAAACTTCTGGAGAGTAAGGACAGGGGTAGACTATTTGCAATGAAACAATTTGTAAGCAGTGTTGCCTCTTTTTTAGGTGGCGTTATTGTTGCCAGAATTTTTACACCTGGTAATATTTCTTTTCCTTTAAATTATGCTATTATTTTATTTATTGGTGGAGTTGGACTCTTTATAGCATCACTTGCCTTTAAATTTATAGAAGAGCCTGCTTCAAAAATTGATGAAGGGTTTGAAAGGCGTTCGCTTGGCGTCTTTATAAAAAGCGTTCCCGGTATATTGAAAAAGGATAGTGATTTTTTTAGATTTATTATTGTAGAAAACATGGCAAGTTTTAGTTTAATGATTCTGCCTTTTTATATGGTTTACGCCCGTGAGATTTTTAAAATTGATGGGACATATATAGGTAAATATTTAATATTTCAGATAATAGGTACCATAGTATCTAATTTGTTGTGGGGTTTAATTGTTAACAAATTTGGTTCCCGTCAGGTAGTGAGGATTTGTATCCTTGGTGGTGCTTTAATACCAATATTAGCGATATTGCTTAGTCCACTGGGGCCCGATATTTTCGGCATAATATTTTTCTTTCTGGGATTTTTAATAAGTGGTCGTAGAGTTGGTTTTGAACCCTATTTACTTGATATTGCACCAGAAGAAAAGAGGACGATATATCTCGGTATCAGGGGTACATTAAATATATTTGTTATTATATTACCGGTACTAGGCGGATTTTTTATTGATTTCTTTGGTTTTTATTTTACTTTTATTCTGGTTACTGTTGTTATGCTTGTAGCCTTCTATTTGTTAAGGGGGAAACGGGGGAAAGGAATAAAATGTTGAATAAAGGTACTATGTGTGATAATATTTATTTGATATAAATTGATTCCAAGTGATAATGATTTTCATTATAATAGGAGTGAACTAGAAAATGAATAACAGTATTGCACTCACCAATCTAAAACAGGGAGATGAAGGATTTATTGTAGAAATAATGGGTGGACATGTTCTATTAAAAAAACTTAATTCTCTGGGGATAAGATCGGGCAAAAAGATTACGAAGATAAGTCATATGATGTTTGATGGCCCGGTAACTGTTGGAGTTGGAAATACCAGAATTGCTGTTGGTCGTGGAATGGCAAACAAAATTATGGTTAAAAAAATTTAGTTGCGTTATATTAAATAGTAGTATTCGGTTTAACAAAAATATTTCAATTGGGGTGATATAATGAAAAAGATTGCAATTCCAACCGATGGTCAGGAGGTTGCTGTTCATTTTGGTCGCTGCTCAAAATATACTATTTTTGATTTAGATGATGATGTAGTAAATAAAGAAGTAATTGATAATCCAGGTCATTCTCCGGGTTTTCTTCCTCGCTATTTACATGATATGGGTGTGGAAGTAGTACTGGCATCCGGTATGGGCATAAAGGCAAAAACTCTATTTGATAATAATGATATAGAAGTAGTTACTGGAGTCAGAGGAGATGTAGATATATGTATTAAGGATTATATAGATGGCACACTGGAATCAGAAGATAATACCTGTGACCATGATGGCAGTGAACATCATGGTCAAGCACATGGCCATCATCATTAATAATATAAGGAGGAAATATAAATTATGTATGAAGTAGTGAATGGTAAACTTAAATTAGAGCATGGTTCAATTAATAAAGGGATTATTGCAGTTTCGAGTGGCAAAGGGGGAGTAGGTAAATCTACAGTAACCGTTAATCTTGCTGTAGCCTTAAATAAACTTGGAGAAAAAGTAGGGATTATTGATGCAGATGTTCATGGTTTCAGTGTCCCCAGAATTATTGGCTTAAAAGAAGATGTTAAGGCGGTAAATGAAAAAGAAATAATACCCCCTGAGGTAAATGGGATTAAGGTAATGTCTATGGGGTCTTTTGTGAGTGAGGATAATGCCGTTATCTGGCGTGCCCCTCTTTTGTCCAGTGCTTTACAGCAATTTATGAAAGATGTACACTGGGAAGAGCTTGATTACCTATTATTAGATTTACCCCCTGGAACTGGTGATATGCCTTTAAATATTATGCAGAAATTACCACATGCAGAGACACTTATTGTTACTACTCCTCAGATAACAGCTACTAATGTTGCAGGTAGGATTGGTAAGATGGCAGAAAAAATGGATTCTGATGTAATAGGTGTTGTTGAAAATATGGCCTATTATCAATGTGCAGAATGTGGACATAAAGATTATATCTTTGGCCAGGGTGGTGGCGAAGAGCTGGCAAAAAAACTTGGAACAGAATTTTTGGGTCAACTTCCATTACTTACAGATATAAGGATAAATAGTGATGAAGGTAGGCCGGTAATAACCGAGCAGCCTGAATCAGAAGCAGCGAAAGCTTTTCTGGAGATAGGTAAAAAAATTATGGAAAGAGATATTAAATTTGATCCCAGTTTAAAACCGATGTTTCTTAAAGGTGGACCAGGTGGTAAAAAATA
>CAZOON010000101.1:0-5903 GCA_964581445.1 uncultured Halanaerobiales bacterium
AGAAAAAAGAGACTGATATTTCCAGACTTGATAAGAAAATATCTGATTATGAGATGATAATTATTGGAACACCAGTCTGGGCGGGAACAATAACACCTGCTATAAGGACATTATTATTAAAAAGTAAAGATAAAATAAAAAATGCAGCATTTTTTTGTACAAATGGCGGAGGGGATTGTGATAAGACTTTTCAAGAATTAAAGAATTTAAGTGAAGAACCTATTGCTACTTTTTGCTGCACAGATGAAGAAATAAAAGAAAATGAATTTGAAGAAAGATTGAATGAATTTATTACTAAAATAGACATTTAGTATCTAAAGTTTTTTTATCGTTTATATAATTAGGCCTGAGAAAGACATGCTTATTTAAATATATATAATAAAATAATACATTTTTTGTCGATATAACACATAATATCTTGACAACTTATCCATATATTGCTATAATTATCATAAAGGAGGTAGATATTATTGAAAGCTACGGGAATTGTAAGGAAAATTGACAATTTAGGTAGATTGGTCTTACCAAAAGAATTAAGAAAAACAATGAATATAGACATAAAAGATCCAATGGAAATTTATGTTGATAATGATAAGATTATACTAAAAAAATATCAACCAGCATGTATTTTCTGTGGTAGTTCTGATAATACAATTGAATACCAGGGCCGCATTATTTGTAAAGATTGTTTGGACAAGATAGTGTCAAAAAAAGAATCTGCTTAAAAAAATTTAAATTACTTATATTATTAACCGTAATGGTAAAATTCATTACGGTTATTTTTTGTAGTGTTTATATATTAATGATTTTAAAATATATTATTATTGATCAGTATTTTAATGCTTTCCCGCTAGCAATAAGATTAGATATTGCAATTGAAGATAAGGGATATAAGTTAAAAAGTACAATGGGAAAAAAATAATATTTAAAGGGAGAATAAAAAGATGAGACTCTGGTCAATTAGCCCCAAATATCTTGATGTTAAAGGCCTTGTTGCAGTCTGGAGAGAGGGCTTGCTGGCTCAAAAAGTATTAAAAGGTGAAACGAAGGGTTATAAACATCATCCACAATTAAAACGTTTTAAGAATGTTTCTGATTCTGTTTCAGCTATATCTTCTTATCTTTATTATATTTATTTAGAGTCTAAAAAGAGAAATTATAATTTTAATTTTAAAAAGATTGATCCTTCATTTGAAAAATTTTCTGAAAAAATAATTGTTACTGATGGGCAATTGGAATATGAATTTAAACATTTGAAAACTAAATTAAGAGTTAGAGATAAAGTCCTTTTTAATAAATTAGCCAATATTAGTAAAGTTGAAGCACATCCTATTTTTAAGATAGAAAATGGAGATATATGTTTTTGGGAAAAAATATAATTATTATGTTATAATAGTATTGTAATTTCTAAATTAGGAGTGATTATGATGTATGGAGTAGTTCTTGAAGGTGGAGGTGCTAAAGGTGCATATCAGATAGGTGCTATTAAAGCATTAAAGGAATTGAATGTTGAAATAGGTGGGATTGCAGGGACTTCAGTAGGTGCTCTAAATGGGGCTATGATTGTGCAGGATGACCTGGATGAAGCTTATAAGATATGGTTTAATATTAATCCTTCTGCCCTTTTTAATATAAAAGAAGAGCATTATAGAGAATTGAAAAATTTTGAGTTTAATAAAAATAACATTATGTATATTATAAATAGAATAAAACATATCATGAATAATAGGGGGATTGATATATCACTTTTAAAAGAATTAATAAATGAAAAAATTAATGAATCTAAATTAAGAAAATCGAAAATGGATTTTGGTATTGTAACAGTCTCTCTTTCTGATTTTAAATCAATGGAGTTATTTATTGAAGATATTCCAACAGGGAAAGTAACAGAATATTTAATGGCCAGTGCATATCTACCAGTCTTTAAACTTGAAAAACTTGATGGAAAGTTGTTTTTAGATGGGGGATTATATGATAATTTACCAATTAATTTATTGATAAATAGAGGTTATAAAGATATTATTGCTATAAGAACTCTTGGTATGGGTAGAACCAGAAAAATAAGTTCTGATAATGCTGAAATTAAGTATATTATTCCCGGGGAGGATTTAGGCAGAGCACTTGATTTTAATAAGCAAGTGGCCAGAAAAAATTTAAAATTGGGTTATTTTGATGCGAAAAGGATGCTAATGAATTTGAAAGGGAAAAAATATTATATTCTGGCTGAAAATAATGAAAATATGTTTATGAATTTATTGCAAAACTTAGGTAAAGATAGAATTATTAAAGCAGGAATAAAAATGGGACTTTCTCCAAAATTGCCATATAGGAGAATGTTGTTTGAATATATTTTACCAAGACTACATTCATTAATGGGAACTAAAAATATAAATACTTATGAAGATATAAGTATTTATATTTTAGAAGTTTTGGCTGAGGATATTGGTGTAAATAGATTTAAAATTTATAGTTATAAAGAATTTTTAGATGAAATAAGATCTATGTATAGTGCTCATGGTCGAATAAAGAGTGAAACTAATATACCTGATTTTATTAAAAAAAATGAACTATTATCAAAGGCAGTAAAAGAGAAAATAATATTGGAGATTGCCCGGGAATTATTTGCTGATTTTTTAAATATTTTTTTTGAATAATTTTTATAATTTGAGGAGGCTGTAAAATGGATAATAAATGGTATTATTTATTAATTTTAGTTTTAATTATTGCTATTGCCTGGTATATACCAATATTATTTAATAGCAAGAGTATTTCTGATAATTTTACAGAACTAAATCTAGAATATCAGGCAGAAAAAGAATTTAAAGCTGATATGGCTGAAATAACAATGGGTGTCTATACAAAAGGAAATCAATTGGAAAGTATTTTTGCGGAAAACAATAAACGTATGAAAAAAATTGAAGATGTTTTAAAAGAACTAGATATTATTTCTTATCAAACAATAAATTATCAAATTTTACCTATTAAAGATGATGATGAAAATAGTTATAAAATTATAAATCAACTTGAGATAAAGACTGAAAATTTGAAAGAGATTACAATAATTATTAAAGAAATTGTTGAGGCAGGTGCAAATGAAATTACATCAATAAATTATTTATTAAGTGATAGGGATAAAAAAATAGAAGAAGTTAGTCAGATGGCTCTAAATGGAATAAAAAATAAGATTAAAAAAACTTCTCAAGAATTAGGATATACTAACTATAAAATTAAATCCCTGAACATCTACGATTCAATATCACAGGAGAGAAATGTAAGATTAATGGAGCAAGCACAGGCAGGAAAAGATTTTAACCTTCCTACAGTTATTCCGGCTAAAAAAATTGTAAGGGTAAAAATTAATACGAAATCAATACTCTGGCAATAAAGATACAGATTAATAGTCTGTATCTTTTTAATTACCCTCCCTAAAAAGGAATTTTATGGTTTGTTTAGAATATTAAATAGGGGGGGAGATAATATTGTCTCAATTTGACAAATATTGGATTGGTCTAAGTTTAATAAATGGCTTTGGTCCAATTAGAATAGTCAATTTAATAAAATATTTTAAAAATCCATATAATGTCTGGTTTGCAAATAATAGCGAATTGAAAAATGTAAAGGGTATTGGAAAACTTGCAGATAGTTTCAGTAAACAAAGAGAAAAAATAGATTTAGAAAAAGAGTTTAGAAAATTAAAGGAGAATAAAATAAAAGTTATTACTATAGATCAAAAAGAATATCCATTTTTACTAAAGAATATTTATGCCCCTCCTCCATTACTATTTTATAAAGGCAATAAAAATATTAGCAATAAATCACTGGCAATAGTAGGTTCAAGAAAAACAAGTGCTTATGGAAGAAAATATGCTGAATACTTTGCCAGGAAACTAAGTGCTAAGGGGCTAAATATTATCAGTGGAATGGCCAGAGGAATAGATACATATAGTCATTATGGGGCTTTAAAAGGTGGAGGTAGTACTGTAGCTGTATTGGGTTCAGGACTTGAATATATTTATCCACCAGAAAATGCTCGTCTCTATGAAGAAATTATTGAAAAAGGAACTGTTATAAGTGAATTTCCAATAGGAGTTAAACCCCTGCCTGAAAATTTTCCGCGTAGAAATAGAATAATAAGTGGACTTTCTTTAGGTGTTATAATTATTGAAGCTGCTGAAAAGAGCGGTTCACTTATAACAGCAAATTATGCCCTGGAACAGGGTCGAGAGGTTTTCGCCCTGCCGGGGAACATTGATAGGCCGGGTAGTATTGGAACAAATAAATTAATAAAAGAAGGGGCTAAATTGATTAGTGAAGTCAGTGACATTTTTGAAGAATTGGATTTTCAATTACATTGGCAGGAAATAAATAATAATATCAATAAGGAGCCTGTATTAAACAATAATGAACTAAAAATTTATAATATTATAAGAGATGAAGGAGTAATTCATATAAATAAAATAATTAAAATTACTAATATTAAGGCAAGTAAAGTTAATACTATTTTGTTGAAATTAGAGATGAAAGATTTAATTTCTCGTGAACCTGGCAAAAAATATGCATTCAAGGGTTTACAAAATTAGATAAAAGCAATATAATTATATACTAGTTAAAAAAATAAAGTTTTAATAGATTATTATTAAAACAATAGCCAGATAAAATAATAGAATTTTATAATATTAGAAGATACAATGACCAGGGGGAGGTATGGGTAATATCTGTTATGAATAATAGTATTATTAAAATTATAAGCATCCTTGTTCAGAGGATGTTACAGGAAAATGAAGTTTTTGAAGAGGAAGAATTAGTCCAGGATTTAATTAATCTTGGTTATAATATTGAGGATATAGACCAGGCATTTGAATTAATTTTTTCCAGTAAGGAGATAATAGAGGGAGATGAAATTACAGCTGTTAAAAATCCATATAATAGAGTATTTACTCTTGCAGAAAGAATTTATCTCCCAATTGATTTGCGGGGTTTAATTAGAAGATTAATTATGCTTAATGTTTTAAGTTCAGGTGAAAATGAGTTGTTAATTACAAAAATAATTCAAAATATTTACAACGGTTCAGCTAAAATTGAGGATTTATGGTTAATCCTTGAAGAAATAATTGAAGATAATTATAAACTTGAATTAATATTAAAAGAAATTCCTGAATTTAAAAATCATATTCATAAAGACTATAAATATATTAACTAATAGTTGTCGTTGGAGGTGCGTTATGGTTAGAAAAAAGAAAAAAGGTACACTTGTAATTGTGGAGTCACCAGCTAAAGCTAAAACTATTTCAAAATTTTTGGGGAATGGTTATAAAGTTAAAGCTTCTATGGGGCATGTTATTGATCTTCCTAAAAGTAAAATTGGTGTAGATATTGATAATAATTTCGAGCCAAAGTATATTACTATTCGAGGAAAGGGTAAGACTTTAAACAAATTAAAAAAAGAAGCTAAAAAAAGCAAAAATGTTTTGCTTGCTACTGACCCCGATAGAGAAGGAGAAGCAATTTCCTGGCATTTGTTAAGAGCTTTGAAGCTTGAAGAAGAGGAAAACAGGATTGCATTTAATGAAATAACTAAAAATGCAGTACAAAATGCACTTAAAAATCCTCGTAAAATAGATGATAATTTAGTTAATGCCCAGCAAGCAAGAAGGTTATTGGATAGACTTGTAGGCTATAGCTTGAGCCCATTATTATGGAAAAAAGTTCGTAAGGGTTTGAGTGCTGGTAGAGTTCAGACTGTTGCTGTAAAGATAATTTGTGAAAGGGAAAGAGCGATTGAGGCTTTTGCGCCTCAGGAGTACTGGAGTATTACTGCTGATTTTTTAAAAGATGCTAAAAAGCTTGCGGCTGATTTATATAGAATTAATGATAAGAAGTTTAATATAGATAGTAAAAAAGAA
>CAZOON010000102.1:0-5901 GCA_964581445.1 uncultured Halanaerobiales bacterium
AACAAAGGATATTTTGCTCTAAGAAACTCTTCAAAACAAAAAGGATACAAAAAGAAAAGATGAAATTGGTATTTTGGCAAAAACTTATAATAATATGTTAGGTAATCTTAGAAATATTATTATAAAAATAAAAGATACTGCAAATAATGTAAATAACTCAGCTAATAATTTAAATAATGCTTCTATGGAAGTTGGAGATGTAGCATCTCAAATTGCTGAATCTACTCAAAATGTAGCTGCAGGTGCAGAAAAACAGGCTAAAAGTGTTGATACTATTTATAATAAAATAAAATCCCTTGACCTAAATATTGGTCAAATAAACAACACTAATAATAAATTAGAAAAATTAGCTAAAAATATGAAATTGAATACAGATGAAAACTTTAATAATATTACAGATATAAGTGATGTCATGACTCAGGTATTAAAAGCAATTAATGAAATTTCTAATACTATTAATAATTTAAATACAATTTCAAAAGAAATTGATGAGATTGTTGAAATTATTAATAATATTGCCAAACAAACAAATTTGCTGGCACTTAATGCAGCAATTGAGGCTGCTCGAGCTGGTGAAAAGGGAAGAGGATTTAGTGTTGTTGCAGAAGAAATCCGAGATTTATCTGAAGAATCAGCAGAATCTGCTAACAAAATAAAAGTGTTAATTGATAAGATTAAAAATGAATCCCAGGAAGCCGGAGAAAAGATGGAAAATGGTACTAGATTGGTTAAAAAAGAAAATAAAATTGTTGAAAAAACACTCACATCATTTAATAAAATAAATGATAATGTATCTAAAGTATTAAATGAAATTAAAAATGAAACTGAAAATATAGAAACAATAAATAAACATAGCAAAGATGTAGTAAATAATGCAGAAATTATCGCAGAAATATCTGATAATACATCTGCAAATACTGAAGAAGTAGCAGCAGCAAGTGAAGAACAAACTGCCTCTATACAAGAAATGTCTTCCCTTGCAGATAATCTGGAAAACATGGCTGAAAAATTAAATCAACTTGTTGAACAATTTGAGTTATAAATCCGGCATTTCATTTATTGCATCTTTTTTCTGCTCAATATCAGTGTGAGTATAAATTTGTGTTGTTGAGATATTACTATGCCCGAGAAGTTCCTGTACAACTTTTATATCTTTTGTTTTTTGATATAGTATTGATGCAAAGGTATGTCGTAATTTGTGTGGGGTAATATTTTTAGCTTCTTTTAATCCAGCTTCTCGTGCATATTTTTTTACCATTTTCTGTACTGTCCTGACATTTATTCTATTTCCATGTCTTGATAAAAAAAGCGCATTTCTGGCATCTTCATATTTTGGCTTTATTTTTTTGCGTTCTGGAAGATAATTCTGAATTGAATTAATTATATCATTATGTAGTGGTATTATTCTTTCTTTATTCCCTTTTCCATAAAATTTAATAAATTTATATGTATAATCTATATCTTTCAAATTCAAATTTGCCAATTCTGAAACTCTAAGACCTGCATATAAAAAAACCTTTACAATAGCTAAATCCCTAAATTTATTAATATTATTTTTCTTTTGAATAATATTAATAAACTTTCTAGCCTCTTTTAATTTTAAATATATTGGTTCAGACCGTATTTCTGTTTTGCTTGATTCAATTTTTAATGTAGGATTATCATTCACATAATCGTATTTTACTAAAAATTTAAAAAATGAACGAATAGAATATAATTTTCTATTTCTTGTTATTGCTTTATTATTTTTTTCTAATATAATGTCACTTAAAAATTCAGCTATTTCATATATCTCTATATCATTAACAAAAAAATCATCATCATAATCTAAATTTTCTTTTAAATATCTATATAACATATCCAGGTCATTTAAATATTCTTTTATAGTTAAAGATGAATATGACCTTTCAACCTTCAAATATTTCTTGAAATTTTTGACTGCTTGAGAAAATAGAATAGACATAATTATTACCATCCTTTTTATTGCTTTAAACTTATATTCAATAAAAAATAAAATTATCCTCTATGAAATCGACCCCTATACTTAAATTATAGGGGTCGATTGTTATAATATATTATTATTTATTAAATATTAATTAAGCATTAACACCATAATCCATTTCAACCATACCAATAAATTCTCCCTTTTCTACATATTCATAATCATTATGAATAGCAAGCATAAATGAATATATTGATACTATCATAAAGAGCATAAAAGGAAAAGCTCCTGCAATAGCTGCCGTTTGTAATGCAGATAAACCCCCTGCAAGAACAAGAATTGCGGCCACTGCTCCTTCAGCTATTCCCCAGGTAATTTTTAATCTATTTAATGGATCCAATGCTCCATGAGAGGTTAACATCCCTAATACAAAAGTAGCTCCATTTGCTGAGGTTATAAAATATGTAGCTACTAAAATCAGTGCTATCATTGAAGTTACTAAACTTAGAGGTAATTTGCCCAGAGTTACAAAAAATGCTGAAGCAATATTTTCCTGGACCGGTGAAATTATTCCCCCAACACTAAATCTTTCTAACCAGATAGCTGATCCACCCATAATTGAAATCCAGATAAAACTTAAAATTGTTGGAGTAAAGAGTGTAGCAACTACAAATTCCTTAATAGTACGACCTTTGGATATTCTGGCAATAAATCCACCTACAAATGGTGTCCAGGCAATCCACCATGCCCAATAAAAAACAGTCCACCATCCTGGCCATGGACTTTCCCCAATAGAGCTAGTAAAAAAGCTCATTTCAAAAATATGCTGAAAATATCCGCCAATACCTTCTGTAAAATATTTTAAAATAAAAACAGTTGGACCAATAAAAAGTATTATTAGTAAAATTAGAAAACTTAAATATAGATTAAGATTCCCAATAAATTTGATGCCTTTTTCTAAACCAGAAACAACTGCAGCGACAAAGATAAATGTTAAAACTCCTATAATCACTAAAGTAACAAAGTTATTCACAGGTATTCCAAAAAGATAATTAAGACCACTATTTATTTGTTGTGCACCCAGTCCAAGTGATGTTACTAATCCAAAAAGTGTAGCAAAAACTGCAGTAATATCAAATATTTTACCGATAGGTCCTTTAATACCTTTTTCCCCCAGTAATGGATATAAAGTAGAGCTTGGTAATTGAGGTAAACCTCTTCTAAATCCAAAATAAGCAATCATCATTCCAAATAATGAATACAAAGCCCAGGGATGTAATCCCCAATGAAAAAATGAATATCTAATAGCAAGCAACGCAGATTCTGCTGTTTCCCCCTGTCCAAATGGAGGAGTAGCATAATGATATATTGGCTCAGATATTCCCCAGAAAACTAAACCAATACCCATACCAGCACCAAACAATATGGCAAACCAGGAAGAAGTACTCAATTCAGGCTTATCATCTGGTTTACCTAACTTAATATTTCCATATTTACTTAAACCAACAAATATGGTTATTAAAAGAACTGCAGAAACAAATAATAAATATAACCAACTAAATTTTCCAACTAAAAAATTAAAAACTCCATTAACAGCATTTCCAAAACTATCATTAGATAATATTCCCCATAAAATTAAGACTACTGATATTATTACTGATGGCCAGAAAACTGCAGAATCTATTTTCATTTCTTTTTTATCATTCATTTTAATGATCTCTCCTTAAATTCTTGTAATATAAAAGTGCCGCATTAAACTGTATATCTAATAATATATATTTTTTAATACCACCTCCATATAATAATCATGATTAAAAAAACTGAAAATATAATCATGATTATTATTCTTAAAAAAATATATTGTGAATATTATACTTATTCGCATAAATGAATATATCATAAAAATAATAAAGTGTCAATAAAATATAAATTTCACTATTATTATATAATTTTGAAAAATATTAATAATTATCAGAAAAAATTATTGACAATATATTGAAAATTACCTTAATTATTGTTATACTAATCACAGGTTAAAAAAAATAATTTAGTATATAATATTAGAAAAGGGGGAGTTAAAAATGAGTGAAATGGAAACATTTAAAATTAAAACTACATTACAGGAAGGTATTCAGGTTAAAGCAGAGGGGCGTGGACATGAAGTTATTATGGATGAACCTAAATCTCTTGGTGGTACTGATACAGGTTTAAATCCTGTAGAAATGGTATTGACAGGTTTAGGTGGATGTTTAAGTATATGTGCTGGAATGTTTGCAAAATCTTGTAATGTTAAATTAAATAATTTTTATGTAGATATTGAAGGTGATTTGGATTTTAGAGGTTTTAAAGGTGACAAAGAAGTTGATCCAGGTTTTCAGGATATTAGATTTACAATCCATGTTGATTCCGACTCTCCAGAAGAAAATATCAAAAAATTAATTGAATTAATAGAAGCTAGATGTCCTGTTTCAGATACATTACAAAGAAAGATGAATGTTAAAGGAGATTTTGTTATAGATTAAATAAGAGAAACCCGGCATAATGTCGGGTTTTTTTAGTAGGTGATAACATGGAATGTATTTTTTGTAAAAAATATAATTTTAATATAATATGTGAAAATAATCTAGCTTATGCTATATATGATAAATATCCTGTTAATAAAGGACACATATTAGTAATTCCAAATAGACATGTTGATAATTTTTTTTATTTGAATGATAATGAAATAAAAGCTATATTTAATCTTCTTAAAAAAACTAAAAGTATACTAAATAATAAATATAATCCTGATGCTTATAATATTGGTATTAATATAGGTAAATATGCTGGTCAAACAATCAATCATGTTCATATTCATCTTATTCCAAGATATAAGGGTGATATTGATAATCCAGCAGGTGGGGTTAGAAAATTAATAAAAGAATTGGTACCATATGATGGTTAAATTATTACATTAATAAAGAAGGAAAAATTATATAATAATAGAATATGTATAAATAGCAGTATTATATACAATATATCGAGGAGGTGAAAAGGGCGAATGAATAAAAAAACATTAGTTTTAATAAAACCTACTGCAGTTGAAAATAATCAAATAGGTCAAATTATTAATCGTTTTGAAAATGCTGGTTTTATTATAAATAAGCTACTTAAAAAACAATTTATAAGGTTAAAATTTGAAGATCTATATCAAGAACATAAAGGTAAAGATTTTTATGAAAAAATTGTTGACTGGATGAGTTCAAAACCTATAGTTGCTATGGTTCTGGAAGGTGATGATAATATAGTATCTGACGTCAGAAATTTAGTTGGAGCTACTAACCCTGCAGAAGCAAGGCCCGGCACATTACGTGGTGATATTGGAGTCTCTTTAGAGCCAGATAATATTATACATGCTTCTGATTCAGATAAAAGTGCATCAAGAGAAATAAAAATATTTTTTTAAATAAAAATGTACAGGTACTTAAAAATCTAATTAATTTGATTTAAAAAGGCTATTGTACAATCTATCAATAGCCTTTTTTCTGCATATAATTAAATAGGTGATGAATATGAAGATAAAAAAAATTAATTATAATGATCATTTAAAAGAAATTATGGAGAGACTGCCCAGGGGATTTTTTTTAACAAGTCAAAATTCCGGTAAGATTAACACAATGACAATTGGCTGGGGCTCAATAGCATATATCTGGAATAAGCCAATTTTTATAATAACAGTAAGAGATTCCAGATTATCTTACAATATAATAAAAAAAAGTAATAACTTTACAATAAGTGTTCCTTATGTGTCAAAAATGAAAGAAGAACTTTCATTTTGTGGTAGCAAATCAGGCAGAAATTATAATAAATTTGAAGAATGCAATCTTGATATTTGCCCGGGAGAAAAAATAAATACTCCGGTTATAAAGGGATGTCAATATTATTATGAGTGTGAAATAATATATAAACAAAAAATGAAT
>CAZOON010000103.1:0-5892 GCA_964581445.1 uncultured Halanaerobiales bacterium
TAGAAGGCCTGTTATTATTATCGGAAAAGATACACGAATTTCTGGTGATATGTTAGAATCTGCACTTATAGCTGGAATTACTTCAGCAGGAATAGACGTTATTAAACTGGGAATTATACCAACACCCGGGGTTTCATATTTAAGTAAGGTGTTTGATGTAGATGGGGGTGTTATGATTTCTGCTTCCCATAACCCAATTGCAGATAATGGAATTAAATTTTTTGATGGAGATGGATATAAATTAAGTGATGAAATGGAGCAGGATATTGAAAAACTTATTTTTAATGATTATGATAAAATATCTTTCCCCACTCATAATAAAATCGGCAAATTAAGACAGGAAAAGGATTACAAAAAAGAATATATAGATTATATTATTAAGAAAACAGAACATGATTTTTCAGGTTTGAAAATAGTTATTGATTGTGCAAATGGTGCTGCTTATGATACATCACCTGAAATATTTGAAAAACTTGGAGCAGAGTTGATAGTAATAAATAATCATCCAGATGGGGGAAAAATTAATTTAAATTGTGGCTCAACACATCCGGAAATTATAAGTAAAAGTGTCCTGGAAAATAATGCGGATTTGGGGATAGCTCATGATGGTGATGCTGATAGGGTAATAATGGTAGATGAAAACGGTAAAATAGTTGACGGAGATAAAATTATGGCTATTTGTGCCCTTGATTATTTGAAAAATGGAAAGCTTAAGAATAAGACCCTGGTTACTACTAAATACAGTAATATGGGCTTAAAAGAGTTAATTGAAAATAATGGGGGCAGGGTTATTTTTACAAAAAATGGAGATAGATATGTTTTAAAAGAAATGCTTTCAGGTAATTTTAATCTTGGTGGAGAAAAATCCGGTCATATTATATTTTTAGATTATAATCAAACTGGAGATGGGATAATGACAGCTATTCAGCTTGTTCAGGTCGTAAAAACAAGTTCTAAACCGTTGAGTGAACTAGCCGCAATGTTAAAAGAATGGCCACAAAGATTAAAAAATATAGAGGTTAAGCATAAGGATAATTTAAAAAGTAATAAGACAATAAATAAATATGTAAAATTATGTGAAGAAGAACTTGCTGAAAATGGGAGATTATTTTTGCGTGCTTCAGGTACTGAACCTGTTGTTCGACTAATGTTGGAGGGTAAAGATGAGCAAGAATTAATTAAATGGGAAAATGTATTAGCAGATATTATAAATAATGAATTGAATTAAGATAAATATTTTAGAGGGGGTGGTAGCGGAGAAAAATTTTGTAAAGCGCCAGAACTTAGGTTGATCATAGAAAAGCCTAAGTTGACGAGGGTGGAGGTCATCGAATTTTCGGCGGATGCCTCCGGGTCTTTTCTATCAGACCCCAAATTATCTTTTAAAACTATTGAGTAATTGATAGGACAGAGAAGATTTTAGGTAGAAAAAAATATATATAGAAAACGGTGGAAATGATAGATGTGTGGAATTGTTGGTTATATAGGCAATAAGGAAGCAACTCCATTATTGTATAATGGTATGAAAAGACTGGAATATCGAGGTTATGATTCTGCTGGTATTGCAGTTAATAATGGGAATAAAATAAATATCATTAAAGAAAGTGGAAATTTAAGTAAATTAAAGAAACTTATAGATAATAAACCGCCTCTTGGTAATATAGGGATTGGTCATACACGCTGGGCAACTCATGGTAAACCTACAGATATCAATGCACATCCACATCAAGATTGTAGTGGAGATTTTGTAATTGTGCATAATGGTATCATTGAAAATTTTACCATATTAAAGGAAGAATTGATCAAAACTGGACATGAATTTGTTTCTGAGACTGATACTGAGGTAATTGTTCATCTAATTGAAGAACAGTATAATGGTAATTTGCTGGAAACTGCTAATCATGTGAGCAAAAGATTAAAGGGTTCTTATGCTCTTTTAATAATGTCTCGAAAAGAGCCTGATAAAATAATTGTTGTAAGAAAAGATAGCCCGCTGGTTTTAGGAATAGGTGAAAATGAAAATTTTATTGCTTCAGATATTCCTGCTTTTTTAGAGTTTACAGATCAATTTTATTTATTAAAAGATAATGAGTTAGCAAGTGTTGGTAGAGATAAAATTAAAATATTTGATAATAATCTTAATTTAATTAAGAGGGATATTTTCAAGGTGGATTGGAATACAGAAATGTCTGAAAAAAATGGCTATGAACATTTTATGTTAAAAGAGATCAATGAACAACCCGATGCCTTGAGACGGGTTTTAAATAAAAGGGTAAGTGCCTCAGGTATTAATCTTGATGAGTTAGAGCTTACAATAGATGAGATAAATAAATACGATAAAATAAATATTGTTGCCTGCGGCACGGCTTATCATGCTGGTTTAATAGCTAAATATTTAATTGAAGAGTTGGCAAGATTAGCAGTTGAAGTAGATGTTGCATCAGAGTTTAGATATCGAAAACCAATCCTGGATAAAAATAGTCTTGTTATAGTGGTTAGTCAATCTGGTGAAACAGCAGATACTCTTGCTGCATTAAGATTAGCTCAGGAGAAAGGTGCAACAGTATTGGCTCTTACCAATGTAATGGGGAGCAGTATTTCACGTGAAGCGGATAAGATTTTATATTTAAAAGCAGGACCTGAGATTGCTGTAGCTTCTACTAAGGCTTATATTGTAATGCTTGCTGCTTTTTATATGCTTGCTATTTACATTGCGAAACTTAAAGATGAAATTACAGCGGAAAGAGAAGGGTATTTAATAGAAAATGTTCTTAAATTACCAGAATTGGCAGCCAGAACAATAAAAATTAATGAAGATAAAATAAAAAAATTGGCTAAAAATTATAAAGATAAGAAAAATATTTTCTTCATTGGTAGAAATACTGATTATACTCTTGCTATGGAAGGTGCCTTAAAATTAAAGGAAATTTCTTATATTCATGCTGAAGCCTATCCAGCTGGCGAATTAAAACATGGTACTCTGGCTTTAATAGAAGATGGTATTCCGGTTTTTGCAATTGCTACCAGAAAAGAAATATTTGAAAAAACTATGAGTAATATTAAAGAAGTTGATGCCAGAGGAGGCGAGGTAACTGCTGTTGTTTATGAAGATATGGCAGATAAATTTGGAATAGCAAAAAATTATTTTGCTATTCCAAAACTGGATGAATTATTCAGTGGGGTGCTTTCTATTATACCACTACAACAGATGGCTTATTATATAGCTGTAGAACGAGATTGTGAGATTGACCAACCGAGAAATCTGGCCAAGAGTGTTACAGTTGAATAAAGCCTAAAGGCATTAAACCCTGCAGTATTGATGCTGCAGGGTTTTTGCATTTATTGAAAATTTACATTATAATATTATTAACTTGAAAGGCTTTTTAAAGATTATTCATATAAAAGAGGTAAAATATGATTATAGGTACAGGAATAGATTTGCTTGAAAACAAAAGAATAGGAGAACTTGTAGACAGATGGGGAAATAAATTTTTGAGGAAAATTTATACTGAAAATGAAATAAATTATTGTAATAAAAAGAAGAATATACAATGTCTGGCAGCAAGATTTGCTGTAAAAGAAGCAGTTGTCAAAGTATTAGGAACTGGTATAGGAGCTGTTGCCTGGAAAGAAATTGAAGTTATAAATAATGCAAAAGGTAAACCTGTTGTTTTTTTGAATAATAAGGCTAAGGCTCTTGCCTGGGACTTAAAAATTACTAAGTTACATATAAGTATAAGTCATGAAAAAGAATATACAATTGCAATGGCAATTGCTGAAAAGGAGGTTTAAATATGATTGTATTAAGTCCTGCTGAGATGAGAGAAATAGACAGACAGGCTATAGAAGATGGTATACCTGATATATTACTAATGGAGATGGCGGGTAGGGGGTCTGCTGAATTAGCTGATAAACTGCTACAGTATAATGGTTCTGGAAGGAAAGTTTTAATCTTTGCCGGAAGCGGGAATAATGGTGGGGATGGTCTGGTAGTGGCCAGATTTTTAGATATGTGGGGTTATGCAGTTAAAGTTATAATGCTAAAAGAGGAGAGTAGTTTAAAAGGAAATTCCCTGCTCAATTTTAATATATGTAAAAATAGAGAGAATATAGAAATAGTTCCAGTAAATACTTTAAATAAAAAAGAAATAGTAAATTACTGTAATTCCAGTAATTTAATAATTGATGCCATTTTAGGTACAGGACTTAAGGGGAAAGTTAGGGGCATTATATCTGAAATAATTGATATAATAAATAAGAGCAGCACAGAGGTCCTTGCAGTCGATATACCAACAGGTATAAACGCAAGTAATGGAAAAGTACCTGGCAAAGCAATAACGGCTAAAAATACGGCTACTATGGCTTTCCCTAAACTGGGGATGTTGCTATATCCGGGACATAATTATATGGGTGAAATTAAAATTATTGATCTGGGTATGCCCAAAATAAGTATAAATAAAGTTAAATATAATCATTATACTTTGACTGCTGATGAAGCAGAAGCTCTTTTACCTAAAAGAAAGATTGATGGTCATAAAGGAACTTTTGGGAAGATAAATGTTATTGGAGGAAGCACTGGTATGACAGGTGCTCCTGCTCTTACTGGTTTTTCTGCATTGAAAATGGGAGCTGGACTGGTAAAAATATATCTTCCTGAGGAAATACGAGCTCTTACTGCCTCCTATTATCCAGAATTAATTACAGCTACTATAAATTATGAAAAATTAGATGAATTGACAGATAATATAGATGTTCTGGTCCTTGGACCTGGATTGGGACAATCAAAAAAGGCTAAAAAGATAGTAGATAAGTTACTATTAGATTCAAAAAAACCTATGATAATAGATGCTGATGGTATAAATTTAATATCTGATCTTGATTTATTAAAAAATAATAAATTCCCCATATTATTAACACCTCATCCCGGGGAAATGGCCAGGCTTATTGATAGTTCTATTAAGGAAATTCAGGATAAGAGTATTGAAATTGCTCGCGAATTTTCGCAAAAATATAATGTTTATTTAATATTAAAAGGCGCTACTACAATTGTTTCCTTGCCTGATGGGAGAATTTATCTTAATTTAACTGGTAATGATGGGCTGGCTACTGCCGGGAGTGGAGATGTCTTGACCGGTATTGTAGCTGGTATTATGGCCCAGGGTTTAAGTGTAGAAGAAACTGCTATACTGGCTCCCTATATACATGGACTGGCTGGAGATATAGCCAGTGATGATATTAATTCTTATAGTATAACAGCTTCTGATATAATTAATTATTTACCTGTTGCCATAAAGCAATTAATAGAAAGAAAGGGGATTTTAAATGTTAAAAGCAAAGGATTTGATGTCAAAAAACGTTATTACAGTTGATCCGGGAACAAGTCTGGAAGAAGCAGCAGCAAAAATGAGTGAACATAGTATAAGTGGGCTCCCTGTTGTTGAAGATGATGGAAAACTGGTAGGTATAATTAGTGAAAAGGATTTAATCTATAAAGATAAAAAATTGCATTTTCCTGACTATATTAATCTTATAGGTGGAATTATTTATCTGGAGAGTTTTCGCAAATTTGAAAAAGAGTTTAAAAAATATATTGCCATTAAAGTTGAAGAGTTAATGACTAAAGAAGTTGTTAGCATAAATGAGAACACAAAAGTGGATGAAATTGCAAATATTATGGTTGAAAAAGATGTTAATAGAGTACCAGTTTTACGAGAGGGAAAATTACTTGGTATAGTTACCAGAGCTGATCTTGTTAAGGATATTGCCAGGGGAAAAGGTGATTAATAATGATATTATCTGATAAATCAATAGAAAATTTAATTGACAGGGGTGACTTAGTAGTTAAACCAGTTACTGAATCACAGATTCAACCTGCTTCAATTGATTTAAGGC
>CAZOON010000104.1:0-5784 GCA_964581445.1 uncultured Halanaerobiales bacterium
ATTTTACATAAATAAAAAAAAAATAAAAAAAGCCAGATTTTTACCTGGCTATTCTAGCTTTTTTATAAATATCTGTCTGTAATAACATCCATTCGGCAAATACACCGTAACCTCTGCTGGGATTATTTACAAATACATGTGTAATAACACCAACAAAATTTCCGTTTTGAACAATAGGACTTCCACTCATTCCCTGAATAATTCCTCCAGTTATTTTATTTAATACAGAATCTGTTATACTTATTACCATACTTTTTGAATGAGGAGTAGATTGATGGAAAACTTTATCAATATTAATATCAAATTCTTCAATCTGTCCGCCCTGAACAACAGTATACATTTTAGCTGGACCAGTTACAACACTAATACTTGTTGCTACTGGTATGGGTTTATCAAAATAGGGATTTATTGGGTTTTTATATATCTTGCCATAAATACCAAAATCATTATTTTTTTCAATTTCCCCTAAGATATTTTTCGCCTGAAAAAAGGTTCCATATTTTTCGCCAGGTATTCCTTTTCTTCCAGTATTTATACCAGAAATATTTGCTTCAACAATTTTTCCTTCTCTAACATCAACCTTTATTTGACTATTATTTTCTGTAATAACATGTCCAAGAGATCCAAATATTTTTGAAACTGGTTCATAAAAAGATAGAGTCCCCACTCCGGCAATACTGTCATCAACATAAAGTCCAATCATATATATACCATCTTTATTCCTGACAGGCTCAACTTTTACATTTTTTATTTCATTATTTTTCTTCCTAACTTTTAAAAAAATATTACTATTTTTGCTAATCTCCTTTTGTATTTTTTCGGCTAAAAGTAATTTATCATTAATATCTTTATTATTAATTTTAATTATTATATCCCCAACTTCAATACCAGCATCAATTGCCGGAAAATATTTTTTCCCATCTTTACCCTGGACAAAAGATTTTCCTACAACCATTACTCCCTTACTCCTCAATAAAACTCCAATTGCCTGTCCTCCTGGATAAACTTTAATATCTGGTAATACGTTAACCTTAATACTTCTAAGTGGTATTAAATTAAAAAGTCTAATATTTAATATTGTCTGACCAACTTGATTTCCTTTTACAATTAAAGGATTATTTCCACTAATTTTTAAAATGCTTTCATTTTCACCCTGTACATAATACTCAAAAGGAAGATTTAAATTTAAAACTGACTCATTATCCTTAACTATTGATATAGAATAAGGGACATCATTAAAATAATAAACATAGGCTGATGTTAAAAATATAATTATAATAAAAAAAATAAGTCCAAATTTCTTAGCGGGCAATTTATCACCTTCCTAAAAAAAATAAAATGTATCTCTATAAATAGAGATACCCAATTTAACCCGCTATATTCAGTTATATATTGGTAGTGCCGGCATGCCAGTTAATAATTATTTTTTATATTTTGAGCCATTATTAACATCTCTTCAGCATGTTTTAAAGTCGTAGATGTTAATTTTGCACCTCCAAGCATTCTAGCAAGCTCTTCTTTTTTTCCTTTTTTATCTAAATTATTAATTACAGTGTAGGCCTTATTTTTATCTCTGATTTTATTTATTAATAGATGATTATCGGACATACTTGCTATCTGAGGAAGATGAGTAATACAGATTATCTGCGTATTTTTGCTAATCATAGCAAGTTTTTCAGCCATTTTTTGTGCTGTCTTGCCACCAACTCCACTATCTATTTCATCAAAAATTAATGTATTAATGCGGTCAATTTCGGAAATAATATTTTTAAAAGAAAGCATTATTCTGGAGATTTCCCCTCCAGAAGCAATCTTTATCAATGGTTTAAAATCTTCACCAGGATTTGTAGAAATCAAAAACTCTACATCATCAATTCCATCTAAAGAAGGATCTTTACGTTCAAATTTTATTTTTAATTCAGTATCTTTCATATAAAGATCAAGAAATTCATTTTTAATTATCTTTTCCAGTTTAATTGCTTTTTCTTTTCTTAAAACTGATAAATTTTTTGCAATTATTAAATATTTTTCCTTGATCTGCTGTTTTTGTTTTTTTAATTCTTCTACTTTTTTCTCTTGATTTATTAAGAAATTTTTTTCTTCAATTAATTTATCTCTATATGTAAGAATCTGGCTTTCTGTTTCTCCATATTTTTGTTTTAAATTATTAATTAAATTAATTCTATCTTCAATTTCTTTTAATTTATCATCACTATAATTGATATTTTCATTATAATCATTAAAACGATAACTAATATCCTGCAACTGATAAAATACATTGTTTAATTCTTTTCCTAATGCTTTTAATTCATTATCAAAATCTTGAATAGTTTTCATTTCTCCCAGCAACTTACCCAGTTTATCAAGTATACCTATATCATTATATCCTTCACCATTTATATTATTATATATTTTTCCACTTATTTCAAATATTTTTTCGATATTAGTAATTTTTTTATATTTGTTTTTTAATTCTGCAAATTCTCCTTCTTGTAAGGAAGCAGAATCTATTTCATTTATCTGATATTTATACATATCAAGTTTTCTTGCCTTTTCAGATTCCTCAAGCTCAAAATTATTTAATTCTTTCTCGATTTCGCTATACTTTTTATATAATTTTTGAGTCCTATTTTTTTCATTCAATACTTCAGCACCTGCAAAATCATCAAGAAGCTCGATATGATAATTTGTTTCAAGTAATGACTGATGTTCATGTTGCCCATGAATATCTACTAAAAATCTACTCATTTCTTTTACCATAGTTAAGGTAGCCAATTGTCCATTAATTCTACTTTTATTCCTGCCATTTCTATTAATTTCTCTGGAAATTAATAGAATATCATCTTCAGCTTCTATTCCAAGCTTTTTTAGTTTATCATTAATATAATCTATATTATCAGGTTCGTAAACTGCTTCTATATATGCAGTTTCTTTATTTTTTCTAAGCACATCAGTAGATGCTCTTCCACCCAATAACATATCTAAAGCTCCAACAATAATTGATTTGCCAGCACCAGTTTCGCCTGTTATAACATTAAGACCTTCTACAAAGTTTATCTCCATTTCATCTATTAATACAAAATTTTTTACTCTCAAATCAACTAACATTACACAGGGCCTCCTGATTTCAAGTTAGTAAATCCTGAAAATTTTCAAAAACTATCTTTGTTCTTTCTTTTGGTTTAATAACTACAAATATTGTATCATCTCCGGCTACTGTTCCCATTATACCATCCCATTCTGAATTGTCTATTGCTGCCCCCAGACCACCGGCAGTACCCAGAACTGTTTTTAATAAAATAATATTCTCACTAAAATCCATATCAATTACAAAATCCTGAAACATTTTTCTTAACCAGTTATTAATATCACCCTGTGTTCTTTTATTGGGTAGAGAATATTTATAACCCCCATGATTATCTGGAATTTTAATTAAACCAAGCTTTTTAATATCTCTAGATACTGTAGCCTGAGTAACTTCAATACCCTCATCATGTAATCTGGCCACCAATTCTTCCTGAGTGCCAATATTTTTATCTTTGATTAAACTTATTATTTTTAAATGCCTTTTGCTTTTCATAAAAAAGCCTCCTCTAGACATGTTCACTGTTCATTTTATTATGTAATATAGTGTAAAAATTCCTGTCAGGAAATTTTACAAAATTAATCTCTTTATTTGAAACTCTTATCTCAACCTGATCATTATTCAACAATTTATGATTATATCTTCCATCTGCAGAAATATTCATCTGTCCATCTTCAGTATTAACAATAACCCTTACCCTTTCATTTTGTGAAATAACCGTCGGCCTAATATGTAAATTATGTGGACATATAGGAGTTATCAATAAAGCCTTAATCTGAGGATTAATAATTGGACCACCTGCTGAAAGAGAATAAGCAGTAGAACCTGTAGGTGTTGCAACAATCAGGCCATCGCCCCTGTAAGAATTCATTAATATATCATTAATATATACTTGAATATTTATTAATCGTGCACTGGCTTCACGGTTAATAACTATATCATTTAAGGCATAGCTGGAAAATATTTTTTTGCTTTCTCTAAGTAAATTAGCGTCTAGAAGCATTCTTTTTTCTAAATAATAATCCCCATTAGAAACAGCTCTTAATCTTTTTTCAATTTCATGTGTTTCGATTTCAGTCATAAAACCCAAATTACCAAGATTTATACCAAGAAGAGGTATATTAGTTTCAATAAAATGGTGGGCCACATGCAAAAAAGTACCATCACCACCAAAAAGTATAATTAAATCAGCTTTTTTTTTCAATCCATCATAATCTTCAGATTTTCCTGGTGAATTTAAATGACTTGCCGCTTTTTCTTCAAGTAAATAATCTACACTGTTTTGCTCAAACCAATTAATTACTTTTTTTGCTACCGGTAAAGATTTATCTTTATTTAAATTTAAGACAAGTCCAATTTTTGGAATACAAATCATCCCCTTTCAAGGTTTAAGTGGGCATCTTCAACAACATTTTTTATAATTTTCTTCCATTTTAAAATATCATTATTCCTTTCAATTTTTTTAATATGAATAATAAATTCAATATTTTTACTACTGGCTCCAGTTATAGGGGAAAAATTAAGATCTGCAAGATAAAGATTTTTATTAATAAAGAAATCACTTAATTCATTTAAGATATCCTCATGAATATTTACATCATTTACCAGACCTTTATTACCTACTCGAGCAGGTCCTGCTTCAAATTGCGGTTTTATTAAAGCAATAAAATCTCCATCATTTTTTAAAAAGTTTAATGCCTGTGGAACAATAAGTCTCAATGAAATAAAAGAAACATCAGTAACAATTAAAGGTACTGTAATATCCAGTTTATCACGTGTAAGATAACGAAAATTGGTTCTTTCTATGACTTTCACACGTTTATCCTGTCTTAATTTCCAGGCCAGTTGACCATATCCAACATCAATAGCATATACCTTTTTTGCGCCATTTTGTAATAAACAATCAGTAAAACCTCCAGTGGAAGCACCAATATCTATGACCTCTTTCCCGAAAATATCTATATCAAAAACTTCAATTGCTTTTTCTAGCTTCAGTCCCCCTCTACTTACATAGGGAATCTCTTCACCTTTTTTTACAATTTCTGAGTTCTCATCAACATTAGTTCCGGCTTTATCCATACATTGATCATTAATAAAAATTTTCCCGGCCATTATTGCCCTTTTTGCTCTGCTACGGGTTTTATAAAAACCTTTTTCTACAAGCAATTTGTCTAGGCGTTTTTTCTTGGCCATGAATCTGCCTCCAGAGTAAATACTTCCATTATTTCTTTAGCTATACCCTGACTATCAATCTCATATAATGACCTCATAAAATTTGTATCACCATGTGGTACAAATTTATCGTTAATTCCTATCCTCTTTACTAAAATATCTTCCATATTATTATCATTTATTAACTCTAAAATAGCTGAACCAAAACCACCTGCCAGGGCCTGCTCTTCAACAGTTACAACCTTTTTATACCTTTTTATTAATGGAATCAGCAAATCTTTATCAAGAGGTTTTATAAATCTAGCATTTATTACACCGGCATTGACTCCCCTGTTTTTTAAAATTTCGGCTGCTTCCAATGAAGGATACACTGAAGCACCAACAGCAATAATGAGTATATCATCACCTTTTTTTAATATAGTATCCATATTAATCTCTTAAAACGGTTTTATCATCAAGACTGATCTTATCTTTCTCAACATCTGGTAATAACTTATAAAGTTCTAAAATAATTGGTCTTAACTTTT
>CAZOON010000105.1:0-5781 GCA_964581445.1 uncultured Halanaerobiales bacterium
GGTTTTGCCAATCAAATAATGTTTACGCTCATTTTTGTATTTTCTTCTTTTAATGCAGGTGCAACAGCGATGACAGCTAGAAGTTATGGTGAAAAAAATTATAAACGTATTAATCTAATCATGGGCCAAAATATAAGTCTTAATCTATTATTAGGTATTTTAATAGCTACATTATCATATATATTTGCTTCAAATATATTAGGTGTTTACGATATTTCAAAACAGGTCTTAATTTATGGAACAGACTATTTAAAAGTAGTCTCAATAAGTATTCCTTTTATGTTTATTTCATTAGCCTCTTCAGCAAGTTTAAGAGGAGCCGGCGATACGAAAACACCTATGTTTATTACTGGAACTGCTAATATTATTAATATTTTAGGTAATTATGTGCTGATGACAGGCTATTCATTTTTCCCGGAAATGGGCATAGCAGGTGCAGCAACAGCAACTACCATCTCTAGGATTCTTGCTTCTATAACATATATAATAATATTAATTTGTGGCAAAGAAAAAATAAAATTGTTTTTTCATAATTTAAAAATGAGCACAAATATAGTGCGCCCTCTCTGGAGATTTAGTTATGCAGCAGGTGTTGAACAACTATCAATGCAGCTGGCTTTTTTTGCTAATGGAATTATTATATCACAATTAGCAACAAGCTCTGAAGCAGCTTTTAGAATACTAATAAATATAGAACAAATATCATTTATGCCAGCAATTGGAATATCAATTGCAACTACTACCCTTGTTGGTAAACATCTTGGTGAAAATAATGCAGATGAATCTTTAAAAACAGGTTTTTCTGCTGCAGGAATGGGTGCATTATGGGGTATATTTATGGGAAGTATATTTCTTTTTTTCCCAAGATTAATTATTTCTGTATTCACAACTGACCCTGAAGTTTTAAACATATCAATCTACACACTAAAAATAGCAGGTTTTAATCAAGCCCCCCTGGCATTTATGATTATTATGTCAGGTGCACTTAGAGGTAGTGGAGACACCAAAGGAGTTATGTTTATAACAGCTGTAAGACTCTGGATAATGTTCGTTCCGCTTTCCTATATATTTATAATATTATTAAATAAAGGTGTTGCCGGAGTCTGGTATGCTGAATTTTTTTCATTTATTGTATTTTCAATTGTTGTCTACAGGCGCTTTAAAAAAATGAAATGGGCAGAGATTGTTATGTTCTAATATTTTATCTATATTTTTTTAAAATGTTTTTTATTTTTTCAAGTTTTTCATTTAATAAAATATCATCCTCTGCCTCAACTACAAGTCTTAAATAAGGCTCTGTATTTGATGGCCTTATATTAAACCACCAATCACTATATTCTATTCTATAACCATCAAAATCTAAAATTCTATCAGGATTATATTGGGCAAAGTAATCCTTAATCTCAATCATAGCTTTTTCTTTTTCTTCAATCCTGAAATTAATCTCTCCTGAAAATGAATATTTAGTGATAGAATCAATTAATGATGAAAATTTATCTCCACTTTCTTTTAGTTCTTTAAGTACCTGTAAAACAATTAATGCAGTTAAAATTCCTGAATCACAGTTATAAAACTCTTTAAAATAATAATGTCCTGCAAGCTCACCACCAAAAAGGGCATCAATCATCCTTAATTTTAATTTTGCATAGGCATGCCCAACCTTCCACATATGTACTTCTCCACCTAATTTTTCAATATATTCACTAACTGCTCGGGAAGTTCTAATATCGTGTAAAACTACCTTATTTTTATTATTATTTTCTAAATAATAATATCTAGCTAAAACTGCAGTAATTATATCTGGTGATATAAATTTTCCATTTTCATCTACAAACATTACCCTATCTGCATCTCCATCAAATATAATCCCCAGGTCACAATTATTTTCAAGTACCAGTTCTTTTAATTGTTTAACATTTTCTTCAATTAAAGGATTGGGATCATGGGATGGGAAATTACCATCCATAATATTATTTATATAAATAAATTCATCCCCTAATATTTTTTCCAATAATAGTGCTGCCATCCCATTAGAGCTATCAATAGCTACATTTAAATTTGAATAATCGCTTTTATATTTATTCAAAAAATTTAAATAATCTTCCTGATAATTAAAATCATGAATTACACCTTTTACCTTTGCTGGTATTGGGTTTTGTGTTTCAATAATTTTTTCTAATTTATTTAATCCCATTTCATATCCCACTGGCAGAGCATCAGTTCGGGAAATTTTCAAACCATTATATTCCGGTGGGTTATGAGAAGCAGTTATCTGTACTGAGGCATTAAAATTATACTTAGCAGTACCAAAATATACCATAGGGGTTGTTGCAAGTCCCAGGTAATAAACATCAGCCCCACTATCTGTAATTCCTTCTGCCAATCGATTATATATTTCACTTGAAGAAATTCTAACATCTCTAGCAACTAATATTTTCCTGGCTTCAAGTAACTCAGGCAAAAAATAGCCAATTTTATAAACATCATCACCATTAAAATCTTTGTTATAAACACCTCTAATATCATAAGCCTTAAATGCTTTCAAAATATCACCCCTTATTATTTTTCCAAAACTTTTTATAATTATTAAGTACATCTAATAGTATAAATTTTTCTGGAACAGGGTCATAGCCACCTTTATAAAATTTACCCATACATCTTGATATTCTAGTAATAGCCAGAATAGTTCCCTTTAAAACTCCGTGTTTCATAATAGACTTCTTACTGTAATTAGAACAGGTCGGGGAATAAATACAGGAAGAAGGTAAAAATGGAGATATGAGTTTTTGATAAATAATTATTGGAAGAATAAATAATTTTCTAATTAAATATAATATCTTCTTCATATAGTTGCTCCTCGTATAATTATAAATCGCAAATTTCACAGGATTCATTTTCATGCTCAATCTCTAAAGTAATATGATTAATTTTAATTTCTATTGACTTCTTAAAAGTAGTTTTTTCAACAATTACTATATGACATGTCAAAATATAATAATTACCATCTAATGACCATATATGCATATCATGAAAATCCAGAACATCACTAGAACACCTAAAAGGGGAAATCTTTTAAAGCAAAAAGTTAATTTTTCAGTTCGTCCTTTATTTGACAGGATTTCAAAATAGCAAGACTGTTTGTAAAAAACGCGCCAATAATTTCTATTATTGTAAAAGTAAAGTTCAAAAAAAATGCTGTTTTTCATATATGTCACTCACTTTATATTTCTTTTAACTCTCCTCAAATGAAAATTTAATCTTTATATGATATAATAAATTGACTTAAAATCATTATACCATATAATATCAGTTAATATCGAGGAGGAATAATTTAATGAATATCTTCTCATTTTTATCATATGTCTTTGTTGTAACATTTACTCCCGGTCCAAATAATATTATGTCAATGATTAATGCCAATAACTTTGGTTATAAAAAGACCCTTAAATTTATGCTGGGAATTTTCACAGGTTTTATAGTAATAATGCTATTATCTGCTTACTTTAATATTATTTTATATAATATTGTTCCAAAAATAAAGCCCATAATGAGTATATTAGGTGCCTTATATATGTCTTATCTGGCAATAAGTATTTTATTAGATAATAAAGATGGCAAAAAAAATAATACTCATAGAAATAAAATAAGTGCAGGTTTTACCCTGCAATTTTTAAATCCAAAAGTAATACTTTATGGAATCACTGTTTTTTCAACTTTTATTGTACCTTACTATAAAAATAATTTATACATATTGATTTTTGCAATCTTTTTAGCAATCATGTCTTTTATTTCTATAAATCTCTGGGCAATGTTTGGTATACTATTTGAAAAATTTTTATCAAAATATAATAAATTTTTTAATATAATAATGAGTTTATTATTACTCTACAGTGCCTTATCAATATCTGGCCTCTTAAAATAAGAAATTAATTTAATCCATATCTTTATAATACCTATACTTATCTCTATATTCATATAAGCGTTCAAGACAAATCTGACCTGATAGAACACCTTCTTCTCCATCTAAAGCTGCTATTACATCCCCTTTATAATTTATTAACATAGACCTTCCTATAAATGGACCATAATAATCAGTACTACTAATATTAGCTGCAACTAAATAAGATTGATTTTCAATAGCCCTGCTTTTTGTCTGGGGCTCCCATTGGTTCATAAATGGATAATCCCAGGTTGCAGGTACAATAAAAATTTCTGCCCCTCTTTTTCTCAACTCTCTAAAATGCTCCGGAAATCTTAAATCATAACAGACTCCCATTCCAATCCTGGCAATTTCTGTATCAATCAATACAATATCTTGACCTGTTTGAAAAACACCATTTTCATTAAAATCATCATAGGAATATAAATGAATTTTGCGATAAAAAGCAATCAAATTAGATGATCTATCATAAAAAAAACTGGTATTATATATATTATTATCAACTACCTCAGGCATTGTACCTCCTGAAACATAAGTATTATAATCTTCTGCCAGCGTTTTTAAATAATTTTTTGATTTTTCTTCTATCATTTTTGCTGCTTTTAATTCAAGATTATTTACTACACCCAGAGAAAAATATTCAGGTAATATTAACAAATCAGTATTTTTAATTATCGAAATATTATTTTTGATTAAAGTATTTATTTTTGAAATATTTTCATCAACTTTTAATGCTTCAGGAGCAAGTTGAATTACAGATATATTAAAACAATCCTTCATATATATACCACCTTTAAAGTTTTATAATCTTCTTAATATTATTATTTTTGATTATTATAACAGGTAATTTTTTATAATACAAGGTAATATTATGTCCTATATATGTATAATTTTAATAAATACTAAACACAACAATTAAGACTTCAAAGAAAAAATCTATATTTATGCATAAATATAGATAGTTTACCTTGATTCTTTTTTTATGGTATATATGAAAAAAGAAAGTAAAAAGGATATTAATATATATTCTGCTGGCAGAGTATTAATAAATGAATTACTAGCAGCCCTGGAATGAGGAACAAGAAATATGGTTGGAATCGCAATGGCCTGCGCATCAGCTGGTATTGACCTTAAATCCAGCGAAAAATCAATCTTGAAGATCGATTCATTTAAATTTAAAAATATTAAATACATACTAAAAAAAGATTTATAAATATATTATTAAAATATGTCTGGAATTTTTCCTGTAAATTCTTCTGCCAGTATATCCATATAAATTGTATCGAATTTTTTGTTTCCCATTATATTTGCATCTCGCCTGTGTCCTATTTCTTTAAAACCACATTTTTTATAGCTTTTTATAGCTCTTTTATTAAAATCTTTTACTTGCAGAAAAATATTATTTAAATTAATTAAATTAAAAGAAAAATCAAGTAATAACTTTATAGCCTCAGTACCATAACCTTTATTCCAATAACCCTTATTGCCAATAAATATTCCCATCTCAGCACATCTATTAATCATATCTATATTCATTAAACCACAATTGCCAATTAACTCATTTGTTGCATTATCAATAATAGCAAAGTTATATTTTTCTTTACTTAACTTTTCTATTATTTCTTTTTCTTTTTCTTTTGTCAATATTTCTGTTGCAAGTGTAAGATTAATTGAAACTTCTAAATCATTAAGCCATTCAGTATATCTCTCAAAATCTTCAATATTAATAGGCGATAAATAAACCTTTTTTCCAGCTATCTTTTTAAAATATTCCATTTTGCTCCCACCTTTAAAATTAAGTAATAATATTAGAGACCTTCTCAAGCAAAGCAAAAATATCG
>CAZOON010000106.1:0-5751 GCA_964581445.1 uncultured Halanaerobiales bacterium
CCCTGGCAATGTATCATACAGCAAAGAAAAACCAAAAAAAGATTGTTGGTGGTATATTAATTAGTGCTGGTTTAACATTTGCTTTGACAGGAATTGGTGAGCCACTATTATTTAGTTTTTGTTTTGTCGCTCCATTCTTATACTTAATTCATGCCCTATTAACAGGAACATCATTAGCAATAACATATTTATTAGGTATTAAGCATGGTTTTGGTTTTTCAGCAGGTTTGATTGATTATGTTTTGAATTTTGGTATAGCTACAAAACCATTATTAATTATCCTTATAGGGATTATTTATTTTATTATTTATTATTTCTTATTTAGATTTTTTATTACTAAATTTGACATATCTACACCAGGAAGGGATATAAATACTACTGAAAATCCAGCATTATCAATTATGCCAGAATCTCAAAGAAAAACAAATAGTAAAAATTCAGCTGGGAAAACAGTTGAAGATGAAGATGAATCAAATCTTGCAAAATCCTATATTGAATATATTGGTGGTAAAGAAAACATTGAATTAGTTGAAGCCTGTATAACAAGATTAAGATTGGTATTAAATGATGCAAAAGATATTAATGAACAGGGATTAAAATCACTAGGTGTCTCAGGTGTACTAAAAGCCAATGACAGAAATATTCAAGTTGTTGTAGGTACAAGAGCTGAACATTTAGCAGATATTATTAATAAAGAATTAAAAACTAGTTAGTAATAACTCAAAAAAATAGGGAGGATATTACTATGTCAACCATTAAATATTTTAGTGAAATAAAAAAATTAATAGAAACAATTGAAGATACTCAATTAGATAAAATTAAAGAAGCGGCTAATATTTTTGCCAAAATTATTGAAGAAGATAAATTAATTCATGTTATGGGTACAGGACATTCACATATGATAGCAGAAGAATTATTTGTTAGAGCAGGAGGAATAGCTCCAGTAAATGCAATATTAGATGAAAATATCATTCTCACTGCAGGAGCCAGAAAAAGTAGTAAATTAGAAAAATTAGAAGGCTTAGCAGAAATAATATGGGATGAGCATAAAATTTGTAAAGATGATATTATGTTGATAATTTCAAATTCAGGCAGAAATAGTGTGCCCATTGAGATGGCTTTAAAAGCCAAAGAAGAAGGACTATAC
The DNA here is from genome assembly GCA_964581445.1 of uncultured Halanaerobiales bacterium. Classification (GTDB taxonomy): domain Bacteria; phylum Bacillota; class Halanaerobiia; order Halanaerobiales; family CAZOON01; genus CAZOON01. The sequence goes on from CAZOON010000106.1 coordinate 1,148, forward strand.
TTAATCGCAATAACATCTTTAGAACATTCAAAAAATAGTAAATCAAGACATTCCAGTGGAAAAAAACTCTATCAAATAGCAGATTTAGTTTTTGATAATTGTGTTCCTAAAGGGGATAGTTTAGTTGAATTTGATGGGGTTAAAAGTGGTCCTGGCTCAACTATTACTGGTGTTATTATTGTTAATAGTATAATAGCAGAATCCTTAAAAATATTATCAGATAAGGGTATACCTTTACCTGTTTATGGAAGTCAAAATGTTGATGGTTATGATAATGAAAGTTTATTTAAAAAATATGATAATAGAATAAAATATTTATAATAAAACAGGGGGGGTTCCCCCCCTTGAATAATTTTCATTTTGGTCTTATATATAAGGAGATGAATTTTATGAAATTAATAAAAAATGTTCAACTTGTTTTAACTGATAGAGTTATTTCTAACGGAACTATAATTTTTGATAATAAAATTAGAAAAATAAATAAAATAGATGCTAAAAATTATGATGATGAATATGAAATAATTGATGGTGAAGGAGCTTATTTAACTCCTGGTTTTATTGATATTCATATACATGGTGCAGGTGGGCATGATACCATGGAAGGAAATCCAGAAGCTTTAGAAAAAATTAGCAAAACAATTATTAAATCAGGTGTAAGTCATTTTTTGCCAACTACAATGACTATGGAAAAAAAATATATAAAATCGGCTCTCTATAATATAGTTGAATGCATGAAAAATAATCAAAAAGGAGCTGAAATATTAGGGGTAAATGTTGAAGGACCTTTTATTAATTCTGAATACAAGGGTGCTCAAGCAGAAGCAAATATTTTAAAACCTGATATTAAACTTATTAAAGATTATCTGGAATATATAAAAATTATTACAATTGCCCCGGAAATAAAGGGATCTAAAGAATTTATCGAAGAAATGACTAAAAATGGCATAGTAAGCTCAGTGGGACACTCTGGAGCAAGTTATGAAGATGTAAGAAATGCTTGTAAATGGGGTTTAAGTCATTCAACACACCTTTTTAATGCTATGACAGGATTACATCATAGAAAACCAGGTATAGTTGGCGCAGTATTAACTGATGAAAATATGACATGTGAATTAATTGCTGATTTAATACATGTGAATCCCGATGTATTGAAACTTGTAACTATGGCAAAAGACCCTTCAAAAATAATCCTTATTACCGATTCTATGGAAGCAGGTGGACTGGGAGATGGAGAATATTCTCTGGGAGGTCAAAAAGTAATAGTTAATAATAATGCTGCCAGGTTAGAAAATGGAGCCCTGGCTGGAAGTATTTTAACATTGAATAAGGCTGTGATCAATATGATAAATTCCACTAATTTACCTTTAGTAAAAATTATAAATATGGTTACACTTAATCCAGCTTCTTTATTAAATTTAAATCATAAGATGGGCATTATTAAAGAGGGTTATGATGCTAATCTAAGTTTATTTAATAATAACTTTGAGGTAAAAAAGGTCTTTGTTCAAGGAGAAGAAAGATATAATTTAAACAATTAAAGGAGAGAAAAATATGCAGGTTATAATCGAAAAAAACTATCAGGATATGAGTAAAAAAGCTGCAGAATTAGTTGCCAGTCAAATAATATTTAAACCTGCAAGTGTACTTGGCTTTGCTACAGGAAGTACACCTCTGGGTATGTATGAGGAATTGATATATTTATATCAAAAAGGAGAAGTGAATTTTTCAGAGATTATTAGTTTTAATCTTGATGAATATTTTAAGATATCTCCTGATGATAAAAATAGTTATCATTATTATATGATGAATAATTTCTTTAATAAGATTAATATACAAAAAAGTAATATTCATTTACTTAATGGAATGACTGATGATGTTGAGAAAGAATGTAGTAAATATGATAAAGCCATTGAAAAAAATGGAGGAATAGATTTACAGATATTGGGGATTGGTCCTAATGGGCATATTGGATTTAATGAACCGGAAAAAAAATTACATGCCAGAACACATCTTGTTAAATTAAGTCAAGAAACCATTGAAGCAAATAGCAGGTTTTTTTCTGATAAAACTAAGGTCCCAGATAAAGCTATAAGCGTTGGAATGGCAACAATTTTAAAAGCAGAGAAAATAATATTACTTGCAAGTGGTAAAAACAAAGCTGAAGCTGTAAAAAATACAGTTAATGGTTTTGTAGATACTATGATACCGGCATCATTTCTCCAGACACATCCCTGTATAACTATGATAATAGATGAAGAAGCTGCAATTTTACTTGATTAATATGATTAAATATATTATATAATTATTTTTAATTTAGGAGTGGTAATATGTTTGATATTTTTAGACGTGTAAAAAAGATTATAATTAAATCACCTTTTACAGGAAAGGTGATTAAATTAAATGAAGTACCTGATAAGGTTTTTTCTGAAAAGATGGTTGGAGATGGGGTTGCAATAATACCTGAAAGTAATATTTTATATGCTCCAATATCAGGCGAGATAATTCAATTATTTTCAACAAATCATGCTTTAGGTATAAGAACTGAAGAAGGATTGGAAATATTAATACATCTTGGTATTGATTCTGTAAAATTGGGGGGAAGAGGTTTTAATAATTTAATTAGTGAAGGTGAAATAATTAATACAGGGGATAAGTTAATAAATGTTTTGTGGGAAGATATTGAAAATGATATTGTATCTATAGCATCTCCTCTAATCATTACAAATATGGAAATGGTTAAAGATATGAATATTATAAATAAAGACTATGTTAAAGCCGGGGAAAACCTCTTATCTATTAAAATATGATTCTAAAAAATTAAATAAGGGAGGAATATAAATGGAAAAAGCTCAGACAGTAATAAAAAATGAAACAGGACTTCATGCCAGACCAGCATCATTATTTGTAAAAAAAGCAAGTGAATTTAAATCAGATATTAAGATTTCTACAGGTGAAAAAGAAGTTAATGCTAAAAGTATAATGAGTGTAATGAGTCTGGGTGCGGGTAAAGGTACTAAAGTATCCATTCTTGCAGAGGGAATAGATGAAAAAAAAGCAGTTTTAGAGTTAGTTAAATTTCTTGATGAAGAAATGAATGAATAAGTTTAAAATAACTAATAACGGTAGGTGTTTAAATAATGTTTAAAGGTATTCCTGCTTCACCTGGTATTGCTATAGGTAAAGTATTAATAATAGATAAGAAAAAATTTAAGATTGAAGATATAAATGTTAAAGATAAAAATGTAAATCTTGAAATTACTAAATTCCATAATGCTTTAAAAAAAGCAGAAAAGGAAATTTCTTTGTTATGTAATAAAACTAAAGATAAAATTAAAGATAAAGCTGATATATTTGAAGCACATCGCTTATTTCTTTTAGATCCAGATTTTATAAAACAGGTTGAAGAAAAAATTTCAATAGATAATAAAAATGCCATATACGCAGTTAATATGGTTGTTAATAATTATATTGAAATGTTTTCAAATATAGATGATGAATATATGCGGGAAAGAGCAGTAGACATCAAAGATGTAGGGAATAGAATAATTAGAATTTTACAGGGTAAGAAAGAAAAAGAAAATAAATTATTAGAAAAAAAAATTATCTTTGCTGATGATTTGACACCTTCTGATACTGCCAGTTTAGATACTGAAAATGTTTTGGCCTTTATTACACGTGAAGGTTCACGCACTTCACATACAGCAATAATGGCCCGCTCCCTGGAGATTCCTGCTGTAGTCGGAATTGGTAATAAAATAGAAATATCTTCTGATGATATTATTATAGTTGATGCCAATGAAGGAAAAATATTTGTCAACCCTGAGCCTGAAATTTTGAATAATTATAAACATAAAATAGTAAAACAAAGAAATTATAAGAAAGAATTGTCTTTGTACAAAAATAAAAAAGCAAGAACTAAAGATGGTAAAAATATTGAGGTTGCAGGTAACATTGGTAACTTAAATGACCTGGATTTAGTAATTAAAAATGGTGCTGAAGGAATAGGTCTTTTTAGAACAGAATTTTTATTTATGGATAGAAAATCTGCCCCTTCTGAAGATGAGCAATTTGAAATATATAAAAATGCTGCTAAAACAATGAATAATAAATCTCTTATTATTAGAACACTTGATATAGGAGGAGATAAAAATATAACCTATCTTAATTTAGAAAAAGAAATGAATCCCTTTTTAGGTTATAGAGCTATAAGGATGTATTTTGACCATGAAGATATATATAAATCACAATTAAGGGCAATTTTAAGGGCCAGTAATTATGGTAATATAAAAATTATGTTTCCCATGATTTCTACACTAAAAGAATTACTTTATGCTAAAAAAATGCTAAATAATATAATTAATGAGTTAAAAAAAGAAGGTGTAATGATTAATGAAAAAATTGAAGTAGGTATAATGATTGAAATCTCTTCTGCTGCTTTAACAGCAGAAATTTTAGCAAAAGAAGTTGATTTTTTTAGTATTGGAACAAATGATTTAATTCAATATACTATGGCAGTTGATAGAACAAATAAAAAGGTTAATAATTTACATTCTCCTTATCATTTATCTGTATTGTATTTAATTAATAAAATAGTTGAGGCGGCT
>CAZOON010000107.1:0-5714 GCA_964581445.1 uncultured Halanaerobiales bacterium
TTATTTTTTCATAAATTTCATCAAACATGGGCTCTAAATGATTGGCTGGCCTATCTGTAATAATTTCATCTCCTTTTTTTAAAACCTTTTTTTTAACATCAGGATTAATTTCTCCAGGAGGACGTCCATACATTCCTTTAATATAATCTGTTAATTCTTTAGATACATATTTATATCTCTCATTAGTTACTACATTAAATACTGCCTGAGTTCCAGTTATCTGACTTGTTGGAGTCACTAATGGGGGATATCCTAAATCTTCACGAACCCTTGGTACCTCTTCCAATACTTCATTATATCTATCAAACATTCCCTGCTCTTTTAATTGATTTTGTAAATTTGATAACATTCCACCTGGAATCTGATTACTGAGAACCCGAGGGTCTATTGCCATTGAGCCTAAAATTTTGCTATGCTTTCCTCTAATTTTTTCAAAGTGCTTATCAATTTTATTTAAGGCCTTTAAATCCAGGCCTGTATCATAATTTGAGTTTTCTAAAGCTGCTACAAAGCTTTGAGTAGGTGGCTGGGAAGTTCCGGACGCAAAAGAAGCCAGGGCAGTATCTATAATATCAACCCCTGCTTCAATAGCCTTAATATACATCATTGAAGCCATACCACTTGTACAGTGAGCATGAATCTCTATTGGTATATCAAGACTGGTTTTTAATCTCTTAACTAAATCGTAAACTACATAAGGAGTTAACAATCCAGCCATATCTTTTATACATAAGGAATTTGCTCCTAATTCTTTTAATCTCTTAGCTGTTTTTATGTAATGATCAATATCATGAATTGGACTAATAGTATAAACAATAGTACCCTGGGCATGAGCTCCATATTTATTGGTAAATTCAATAGCCTTTTTCATATTTCGAGGATCATTTAAGGCATCAAAAATTCTAATAATATCTATCCCATTATCAATAGAATATTTAATAAATTTCTCCAAAATATCATCTGGATAATGTTTATAACCCAGGATATTTTGTCCTCTTAATAACATCTGTAAATTCGTTTTTTTTACCCTTAAATTAATTTTTTTTAATCTCATCCACGGGTCTTCATCAAGAAAACGGAGACAACTGTCAAATGTTGCTCCCCCCCACATTTCAAAGGCATGATAACCAATCCGATCCATCTCCTCTAAAACAGGCAGCATATCTTCTGTTCTCATTCTAGTAGCAATTAATGACTGATGACCATCCCTTAATACAGTTTCAGTTATCTTTAGATTAGACATTTATTCGCCCCCTGACACAAGTCCTGAAATTTAATTTAATAATATATTAACACTATACTTTATTATTGTAAATATATTCAGAATAATTTGTTTCATAAATAATTATTTTTCAATTTTTATTTATTTTATTTAATTTATTTCTTTTTTACTTTATATATATAAGTGTCATTTACTATTTTTTAAAAATAAATAATATGTTATAATTAATTCAGGAGGTAGCAAAAAATGGACTCAATAAATAAAGATATTCTGGAAATATTACAATTAAATGGACGTATTTCCATGAAGGATTTAGGGGAAAAAGTAGGTCTAACTGCCCCTGCTGTTTCAGAAAGAGTAAGAAAAATGGAGGAAAAAGGAATTATAGAAGGCTATCAAGCTATTGTAAACCCGGAAAAGTTAGGAAAAACTATTAAAGTATTTATAAATATCTCCATGAAACCTAAAAACCGAAAAAACTTCATGAATTTTGCGGAGAAAAATGACAATATAATTAAATGTTATCACGTTACAGGTGCCTATTGTATGGTTGTAAAAGCTTTTTTTGAAAAAATAATTGAATTAGAAACATTAATAAACAAACTACAGGAATATGGAGATACAAACACTTTAATTATCCTTTCTAACCCATTGAAAAGAAAGTTAATTATATAAGTTTTAATTTATAAAACTGGAGGTATAAGAATGAAAAAAATTAAATTTATTTCTACTGGTGGTACAATTGCCATGAATGAAAATGAAAATGGAAAATTAGAGCCGGAATTTTCAGGAGTAGAATTAATTAATGGGCTACCTGAATTGAAAAAAATCTGTAAAATTGATGCTTATGAATTTTCTAATATTGATAGTTCTCAAATGACTCCAGAAATTATGTTTAAATTAACTCAACTGGTAGCAAAAAATTTAGAGTCACCCGAGATTGATGGGGTTGTGATTACTCATGGGACAGATACCTTAGAAGAAACAGCTTATATGATGGATTTGATTATTGACAATTCTAAACCCGTAGTTATAACCGGAGCTATGAGAGGAGCTTTAGAGTTAAGTAGTGATGGCCAGGCTAATCTTTATCAGGCATTTCAAGTTGCTGTTAATGATAAAAGTAGAGAACAAGGAGTTCTTGTAGTACTAAATAATGAGATTCATACTGCTAAATTATTGACTAAAAGACACAGCACTAATTTAGCTGCATTTACTTCAATCAATAGTGGTAAAATAGGAGAAATTTCTGACAAGAAAGTTAATTATTTTTATAATGCACGTCCCTCTTCAACTATTAAAACAAAAAATATAAATAATGAAGTCATTTTACTCAAAATAGTACCTGGATTTGAACCATTTATAATTGATACTTTACTTAATAATAATGAACTTGATTTTAAGGGTTTAGTTATTGAAGCCTATGGCTCCGGAGCCATACCCAGCAATATCGTTCCCAGCCTTGAAAGATCAATTGAAAGAGGAATCAAAGTCGTTTTAACTTCACGTTGTTTAGAAGGCGATGTCCATAATATTTATGCTGCTTCAGGTGGTAAAAAAGATCCAGAAGAATTGGGTATTATCTTCAGCCAGGGCCTAAATGGACAAAAAGCCAGAATTAAATTGATGTTAATGTTAGGTGGGGATTATTTAGCAAAAGAAATAAAAGATTCATTTCATAGTTAATTTAATAAGGAACCGCCTAAGCGGTTCCCGGAAAATCTACAGAAGTATTAAAAAAATATATAATAATTAAAAAATTTAGAAATATAAAATCTTGTCTGCTTCCAGTAATGCTTGTGCTGCTGCAGGAAGCTTAACAGGTGTAATAAAATCTTCTGTTTCTGAAACATCTTCCAGGTTTTCAGAAATTCCGTCAATTACATTAAATGTTGCACAGGATACAATATTTACTCCCAGTTCATCTTTCACAAAACGGGCCATAAGTTCCATATTATCAGGCAAATCACCAGCACTAACCCCATCAAGCTGACTTGAAAGTAAATTTTTCACATCGTCATTACATTCCAGGCTGGCCAGATTACCTTTTTTAGCAACACCTACACCATGTGGTCCATAATAAACAGTTACATTTTCAATACCTGCAATATGTTTAGCCATAAATGCAACTACATATGATGCATATTGATTATATGCCTTTTCCATACCATTATTCACAATAATTAATAAATTTTTAATATCAGCCATTATTTTTTCCCCCTTAGATAGTTATAAATAATAATTTACCTCTGTAGAGATTCTGCAATTAAAAATCATTCTCAATTAAAGTTATTCTTTTCACGTAATATATTATATATTAGGCATATAAGTAAAAAATCCTGCATAAATTTTATATTTAATCATTTTCTTTATTGTTTGTTAAAAAGAAAAAAATAAATGAGCTACATATTACAAATACACTTATAAGAATCCAGCTAAATAAAAAACTTCCACTTAAATCAGATAATAAGCCAAAAAAAGGTGGGAAAAGAACTACACCGGTACGGATAAAAACCAGGGATAGACCACTTGCTATGCCTATTTGTTTTTTATCTGCCAGTTCTGTAATACTTGTAAAAAAAAGGGCAAACCATCCTGAAACAGGTATCCCCAGTAAAAATGAAAGTAAAAATATATATATAATATTTACATTTAGATATGTAAAAAGTGCAAATATAGAGCAAAAAGCAAAGATACTTATTCCGATAATAAATAAACCCTTTCTCCTATCTCCATTAATAAATTTATCACAAAAAAGGCCCCAGCCAGGTCTTCCTATCATTCCGCCCAGTTGCAATAAACCCAGACCCAGTCCACATAATGTTTTGTCAAGACCTAAATCCTGATTTAAATATAGGGCAAAATATGATGAAAGAGAGCCAAGTGTACTACCAAAAACAAAACCCAGTATACAAACAGCTAAAAAGTTTCTATTTTTTAAAAGCCTGAACAATTCATCTTTTAAGTTAGTGGATTTTATTCTTCTCTTCTTTTCATGATAATCTTCATTATTAATATCATAATAATACCTATAAATAATCAGACTTATAATTATTGCTATACACCCTGCCATAAAACTTGCCTTTCTCCAGTTTAATAATCCTGTAATAACTGGAAAAAGGCTTGCACCTAAAAATGAACCAATACAAGATCCAGATTGTAAAAGCCCCATGAACAACGCCCTTTTTTCTAAAGGGGCCCAGTCCATGTTGGCCGTATTTATAGATGGTGTAATAATACTAAAACCAATACCTGTTAAAAAAGCAAAAAATAATATAAAACTATAATTAGCTGCTACAGAATGAAATAACATAAATATTCCAACACAGGCAACACCTATGACAATTCCCTTTTTTGAACCTATAATATCAACTATTCTTCCGCTTAAAATAGCAACAGCTGTGGCACTTAAGAAATATAAACTCTGGTATAAACCTATCTGAAAACCTGTAAGAGTAAATTCATCTTTTAAAAATGGCAAAATAGATAAAAACCCTTTATTACTTAAATTAACTGCAAAATATGATAATGATAAAACAAACAAAATAAACCAGTTAATATGTTTTGGGGCAGTATTCGTTTTAGCAGAATTCATTATATATTCTTCTCTCCCTTACTACATTATTTCTTATGATAGTTTGCTACACAATATTCTATCATTTTTTGCAAACTTTGTCGAAAAAAGAATATAATGCATAAGGTAGATATAGAAAAAATATATCTATTTAGGATAAATTATCAACATATTTTCTGGCTATCGCTTCAGGAGATTCTCCATTATGAATCTTCCACATCATTTTTGTATATTCTTGCATATCAAATTTAATACCCTTTAAAATATTATAAACCTGAGGATTATTTCGTTTTAGATATGGACTAGCAATTGTGTGTATCTCTTCTGCAGAGCCAAAGATTTTTTTAGGATCATTTAAAAACCTGATAGAAAACTCTTCAAACATCCAGTGTGGTTTCCAGCCTGTAACTACAATTGGCCTTTTTTGTTCAACTGCATTTCTTAAATTCGCTGTTACACTATTTAAACCTACAGCCTCAACAGTCCAACCCTCAAGTTTATATTCTTTCAGGGCTTGATTGGCTGCTATAGTTACCCCGGAAGTCTCATCAATGGCATATATTTTCTTGTCCCTGAATAATGAAGAATTTAAAGCAAGGTCTTTTATTGATTTAACCCCCACATAGTCTGGAATAACCAGACCTATTTTTGCTCCCTTCAAACTGGCCCCCAGGTTATCGATTTTACCTTTAAATTCCTGAAGATATTTTTTATGAGTTTTAGGAGCCCAGCTGCTTACCATCCCATCAAGTATTCCCTCTGCAACTGAATGATACATCTCAGCATAATTTAAAGGTACCAATACTATCTTAGCATTTAACTTTCTTTCCAGAAGTTCTTTTGCTATGGCAGCACTGGTTTCTTCAACTTTTGTATAGGCTAATTTAATGAACTTAAATTTATCCAGTTCAGTTTGCA
>CAZOON010000108.1:0-5692 GCA_964581445.1 uncultured Halanaerobiales bacterium
ATAAAGTGAAACATTTGAAATTCCTATTGTGCCTTCTGCTCCACTAACATTTGCCTCTGCAAATGTAGCCATCCCTGAAATAATATCACTTGCAGCTTCAACCAGATGCATGGCCAATATGGCGCCAGTACCTTCACCCAATCTCATATTTAAATTCAACATCGCTTCCAATCCCAGATATTTATACACAGCTGAATGTCCGGGCTCAACAGACTGATGTGACGGAATAAAATAATTGCTGGTCTCAGGCTCAATTAAAGTTGCCACTATAGCAGCTGCCCCGGAAATTAAACCATCAATAATAACAGGTTTCTTATTTGCTGCTGCCCCCAGCATAACACCTGCCATACCTCCAATTTCAAATCCTCCTAATTTTGTTAAAACGTCAATACCATCATTTGTATCTGCTTTATTGGTATCGATAGCTTTTTTAATAACTTCTATTTTATGTGCCAGACGCTCATCATCAATTCCTGTCCCATAACCTACTAATTTAGATAGGGGCTCATCAGTAACAGCCGCTATTATAGCACTACTGGGAGTTGTATTACCAATCCCCATTTCACCAGTCCCCAGCAAATTAGCCCCAGATTTTATTGCATTATTGGCCATTTCTATACCAATTTCAAGACTTAAAATTGCTTCTTCTTTAGACATTGCCGGACCTTTAGCAATATTTGAACTCCCCTTTCTAATCTTTCTATTTATTAATCCATCTGCTTCAATCTCCCCAGCTATACCAATATCTACAATAGTAACCTTTGCCCCTATTTGATCTGCCAGCACATTAATTGCGGCACCTTTATGCAAAAAATTATATACCATCTGAACAGTTACTTCGGCAGGAAAGGCACTGACCCCTTCCTCTACAACCCCATGATCACCAGCCATTAAAATATGATGTTTCTGATTAACCTTATAATAAACATCTCCACTAATACCTGCCAGTTTTACTGCAATCTCTTCCAGTTTTCCCAGACTACCAGGTGGTTTAGTCAAACTATCCAGTCTATCCTGAGCCTCCTGCATCTTTTTCTCATCCAATCCTTCAATTTTGCTAAGTGTTTCTTTTAATAAACTCATTTTAAATTCCCCCTTTTATAATATGAAATATAAAAAGCCCACCATTCCTATAAAGGAAGGTGGACTTTTCCATCATCCACAAATACCTATCTAAAGATAGATCTTTGTTTTACATCATCTGGCAGGTTTCCTGGCTTAGACCATATTTTTCGACCTTCCCCAATTATTAATATAATCAGGTGGTCACAAACAATTAGAAAAATATTTAGGCCTTTTACAGTGGCGGGACCGCTCAAGATTTTCACTTGATTCCCTATTACCTCAAAATGAGCACCAGACAAAAATTTTATTTTCTGTATTATATATATTCTCTACTTTTTTAAAAAATCCTGCTAAAGTTCACGGGTTTTTAACCAATTATTTAATTCCTTAAGATGTTTTTTGCCCTCTTCATTTGTTTTTAATTTATTTATATTATCGATTATACTATTAATCTCAAGAGGAATATCTTCTAATACATCTGCGATATCCTGTATCAATTTAACATCCATGGCATCAGAGTATACTGTAGCCTTTTTAATATGACCTTTTTGAAGATTAAGACCTATCTCTATACCTCCCCAGTCAAAGCGATGGTCAAAATCAAGGTCAAAATCAGGAGTCTGACCATATCTCCATTCCCAGGAAGAATATTTTCCCAATTCCTCCTTGATTCTTTCATCACTACTGGGGTCAATATCTTTATTACTACTTATATCTCCATATAATTCTATAAAACTTTCCTGCATAGCAGTTTTCATATTATCTATTGTAAGCTCTGAATTTAATTCCTTTAAATTTACTACCCTGGCCCTAACAGAATCAACACCCTTGGACTGTATTTTTTCTTTTGAAACCTGCAAATATCTTAGCAGTTTATTAAAATCTGTATCAACTAAAACAGTACCATGATGATAACTGGATTTACTACCATAATAAAAGGCATTACCTGAAAACTTTTTGCCATTTACTATCAAATCATTTCTGCCTGAAAATTCTGCATCAATACCCATTTTCCTTGCTGCATGAAGAATTACTTCAAGTTGTTTTTCCAGATTATATAACTCTTTATCTGTAATAAAGGTAAAATTTAAGTTGCCCAGATCATGAAAAACTGCCCCACCACCAGATAACCTTCTGGCCAATTTCCCTTCTTCATCTTCCAACAATTTACAGCGACATTCTTTCCAGGCATTTTGATTCCTGCCTATAACTACTGTGTTTTGATTTTGCCAGAGATAAAGAATAATTTCTCCCTCATTAAGATTATTTAACATATATTCTTCCAGGGCCAGATTTGACCAGGGGTCATAAGTAGTGGAATTTACAATCCTGCAATTTTTTAACTCTTTAGACATTATGTATTGCACCACCTTCCAGATCAAGTGCTGCCTCATGTATTACCTCAGCGGTTGTTGGATGGGCATGAATAGTTTCAATTAATTCTTTTGAAGTCAAACCGTTTTTCACAGCAAGTGTTATTTCAGCTAAAAGATCAGTAGCATGAACACCTACAATTGACCCTCCGATTATCTTAGCTGATGAGCTTTCTTTTATTAATTTAACCATCCCCATATTTTCACCCATAGTCAGGGCCTTACCACTTGCACTGAAAGGAAACTCACCCACTTCATAATCAATGCCCTCTAATTCAGCAGTCTTTTCATCTATACCAACTGTGGCTATTTCCGGGTCAGTAAATATTGCACTGGGAACAGCACTATAATCCATTTCCTCTACTTCACCCATAATATTATTTACCGCTACAATACCCTGATGTGAAGCAACATGAGCAAGTAATATCTCATCTGTAACATCACCAATTGCATAGATATTAGGGATACTGGTCTGCATCTTTTTATTAACCTTAATACCTCGGCCGTTTTCATTTAATTCAATATCCAAATCTTTTATTCCAGAACCTTCATAATAAGGCTCACGACCAACTGCCATTAAAACTTTATCAGCAGCAATCTTTTTTTCTTTACCCTTTCTGCTAAAGCTTACTTTACAGACATTATTATCTTCAGTAATCTTTTCCACCCGGGCAGCTGTATAAATTTTTATTTTCTTTCTCCTTGCCACACGCGAAAGCTCTTTACTTATTTCAGAATCAACATTAATAAGAATATCATCCAGATACTCTACTACAGTTATTTTTACTCCAAAATTAGCATAAATAGATGCAAACTCCATCCCGATTATACCACCACCAACAATAACCATCTCTTCGGGCAATTCATCAATTATCAGAGCCTGATTACTGTCAATTACATCTTCCAGCTCAGTACCTTCAAACGGAATACTTGATATCTTAGATCCTGTAGCAATAATTATATTTTCTGCTTTTATAGTTGTCCTGCTATCATCAGCCTCAATTAAAACCGTATTTTCATCAAGAATTTTTCCCATCCCATTGATAACATTGACATTATTTTTTTTCAATAAATATTCTATACCTTTAACCAGTCTAGCAACAATTTTATCTTTACGTTTAATTACAGCAGGCATATCTATCTTAACATCACTTTCTACTTTCAAACCAAAATCCTCAGCACCCATAATGTTTTTATAGATTTCAGCTGAACGAACAAGAGTCTTAGTGGGAATACATCCCCAGTTTGTACAGGTTCCACCCAGTTTGTCTTTCTCAATTAATACTACATCTGCCCCCATCTGTGCCGCTTTTATTGCCGCAACATAACCACCTGGCCCACCACCAATTATTGCGATTTTAGTCTCAATACTTTTCTCCTCTACCATAAATTTTTTCCTCCTTTAATAATTTTATATGACAATCTTTATGTATAGATAATATCAAAATATTTATTAATAATATTTGCATAATTACCAGGAATAATAATATGATGATTGGCTATAGGATTTTTTAAAAAATAATCAATACCAGCATTTAATCTTATTTGTATCTGAGTTCTACAGGCATTCTTACTATTTAGATTTTTCAACAACTCACCTGTCATAACAACCCTTTTTTCTAAATTCTCACCACCGATTTTAAAAACAGTAACTGGTCCCTGTTCTAATTTACCCTGAACACCAACACCTATACCTGTTTCAAAATGAGATCTAATAATATAATCTCTGCTAAGTTTTGTGGGTACAGTACAATGGGCAAAAACTATTATATTATTATTTTTATTTATTGTTACTGGATTTGCCATAAAGGATAATTTACCACTTAAATAATATATAAACATCATTGTAAAAGCAGCAGGTATATCACCTTCACAGGCAGCAATAACACCTTCATTATTTAATAAAGAAAGGGCCAGACAAGCAGTTGTATTTAATTTTTCCACCAGATCAAAACACCTTATGGTAAAAGAATTCAAATTATATTTACTTATTAATTTTTTCAGGACAAGATAAACCCTGGCAGCTTTTATTAAATCTTCATTGCTGGCTTCTTTCATGTCAATTGCAAGATTAAAAAAATCATTACTGATTACTTCAGCTTCCTTTTTTGAACTATCATCATAAAAATCAAAAAATTCTTTTATATCAATATCAACAATTGATGTACCCCAATTTTTTTTTACCTCTTCAATATTTATATCGCTGGCAATTAACCAATCAGAAGGCTTACCTATAACCCCCAGGCGAGAATTTTCTATCTTTTTTTTTGCAGAATCAATAAGATAAAGCTCTTTAATTTCTGATATTATTTCATCTACATCACCATGGATAATCCTACCATTTCCCCCTTTTGCTTTCAACCAGCTTAAAATCTCTAAAGAGGACGCAAGTGAATTATGTAATTCCGTACTTAAAAGATAAACTGGTTGTACTAAACTTTTATATATTTTTTTAAAAATATGTTCGGTTCCACCTGTTTTAACATGGATTACTGTAAGTTGATTACTAATGTCTTTTTTATTAATGTTTTCAGCTTTAATGTAATTAAGTTCAAAACTATTATCTAATCTATCCATAAAACGGGAAAGTGTAAAATTTATATGTTCTTCATCATGAATGGGGGAAGTTAAAGAAATAAAATTTATTTTCAAGGCAAACACTCCTGTTCATTAATATATTATTTTGTAAAGTTTAAATCTTCAATCACTTGTTATATTTATAAAAATAGGGACCTAAGATTATCATCTTAAGTCCCTGTCCTTAATGTTCAGAGATCTGTCCATCCAGTATCTTTTTGCCTGAGAGTTTCGATATCTTTGTATCTTGCTCCTTCGGCGCCTTAAAAAATTAAGGTCTCTCAACTGGATTTCTTCCAGATAAAATCATATTATTATCCGTTTAAAAGTCCTTCAACTATAACGTCAGTAGCCTCTTCCTCATTTAAACCTCTGGCCATAAGTGTCTGAAGCTGGGTGCTATCAACACTTCCAATAGCAGCTTCATGAGTAACTTTAGCTCCGGAATGTTTTACATTAACAATTGGTATTGCACGAGCACTTGCATTATCTTTAATAATCTCAGTACAATCCACATGACCTTTAGCCTCATTTGCAGAAGCAGTTAATTCATTATATACCTCTGCCACAGCTTCATCTTGAATAGCAATCTTTGACTCCAGAAAGCCTCTGGCACCTTCTCCAATAAGCCTGCTACTTTCTCTAATATTTATTTTATCATCAGCATAACCCTTGAT
>CAZOON010000109.1:0-5656 GCA_964581445.1 uncultured Halanaerobiales bacterium
AGCCACCCTGAATTATTCCAAACAAAGCCTGACCATCATTATTCATAGCATCTTTACTTCTTTGAGCCCAGTGCACAGTCCTCTCCAGTGATTTTTTTACATAATCATAATCACTGTCTGCAGCCGGGCATTCATCAAAGGCCATTACAATATCTGAGCCCAGATAATTTTGTATCTCAATTGATTTTTCAGGTGAAATAAAATGTTTGGATCCATCTAAATGAGATTGAAAATAAACACCTTCTTCCTTAATTTCTCTTAAATCAGAAAGACTAAAAACCTGAAAACCCCCACTATCTGTTAATATATTCAAATCCCAGTTCATAAATTCATGTAATCCACCAGCTTTTGCAATTAATTTTTCGCCTGGCCTAAGATAAAGATGATAGGTATTTCCAAGTATTATCTGGGCATCTATTTCTTTTAATTCATCAGGGGTCATGCTCTTAACTGTTGCCTGTGTCCCTACTGGCATAAAAACAGGTGTATCAATTACACCATGCCCTGTTTTTATTTTTCCTGTCCTTGCAGCTGTATCACTCTCTTCATGTATTAAAGAAAAATCAAAACTCATACTTGACCCCTTCCTAATTCAACTTGGCTACCCTGACTTTTTCAATAACCCCATCCTTCATTTCCAGTATTTCACATTCTATACTTTTATGTCTTAATAAACATCCTGGTTTTAATGTCTTATTTCTTTCCTTAGCCATAAGAGCAACAAAACCTCCCAGGGTCTCTGCATCTTCCTGGGGTATTTTAATATGCATTAATCTATTCACATTCTCTAAATCTGCAGCTGCCCCTAATATATAGCCATAATACTCATCACCCAGTGTATCAACCAATAAATATTTTCTTATTGCCAGGACTCCGGCCAGAGCCACTATTCCCAGTGATATCTCCCACATAGAATTTACCCTGATTAAAATCTCCCTGGCTATAGCAAAAATCAGAACTTCAACAACACTGCTATCATTATGCCTGACAAGCATAATGATTAATTCAAGTCCAATAATTAAAATTAATAGTCTGTCCAAAAAATTGTAAAAAGTAGTAGACATTTCTGTTGGACCAGCAATATATAAATAATAAAGATAAGTCGCAAGATGAAAAACCCCAACAACTACAGCAGCAATTAAAAAAAGCGATAATATGGCTTCAAACAATATAATACTTTTTGCCAGCTTATCACGAAAATTGTGTACGCTTTTATATTGTTTACCTATATATAACTTTATTCCATATCTAATTCTTCTACAAAAAGTTCTGAAAATATACCACCTCCACTAATTCAATTATTTTATCAACATTGCATCACCTAAACTATAAAATCGATATTTTTCTTTTATAGCTTTTTTATAAGCATTCATAACATCTTCTTTTCCAGCAAATGCACTTACCAGCATTAATAAAGTAGATTTGGGTAAATGAAAATTGGTAATAAGACCATCAATTATTTTGAATTTATAACCAGGATAAATAAATATATTAGTCCAGTCATTTTTCCCCTTTTCATTGAATATATTGTTTGCGGCAGATTCGAGTGTGCGTGTTGTTGTTGTACCAACTGCTATGATTTTTCCACCCTTTTCTTTTGTTTTTAAAATACTTGTAGCAACATTATCTGTAATCTCATAGTATTCTTCATGCATCCTGTGTTCTTCTATTTTCTCAGTTTTAACAGGTCTAAATGTACCCAATCCCACATGTAAGGTAATATATTTTATTTGAACACCTTTTTGCCTTATTTTATTAAGTAAATCCGGTGTAAAATGCAAACCAGCAGTTGGTGCTGCAGCTGAGCCTTTTTCCCGGGCATAAACAGTCTGATATCTCTGAGGATCTTTTAATTTTCTTTTAATATAGGGAGGGAGTGGCATATTCCCGATTTCGTTAATAATTTCATAAAAATCACCTTTATAAGAGAATTCCATTATTCTCCCACCAAATTCTGTATAATCAACTGCCCTGGCTATTAATTTTCCATCAGAAAAATTTATCTCTGTTCCTTTTTTGACCCTTCTACCGGGTCTCACCAGGACTTCCCACTTATCATCCTCAATCTCAGTGAGAAGTAAAACCTCTATTTTAACCTTACCATTAATCTTTTCACCATATAAGCGAGCAGGTATTACCTTACTGTTATTGAGTATTAATAAATCATCAGGGTTCAAATAATTAATAATATCTTTAAAAATTAGCTCCTCAATTTGACCCGTATCTTTATGTAAAAACATCAATCTGGATTCATCACGATTTTTTACTGGTTTTTGAGCTATTAAACTTTCAGGCAAGTCATAATCAAATTCATCAACTTTCATCTTTAAGCCTCCAGTAGATATTATAACTTTAATCCATTATTAATTCAAGATATTAATTAAATAAAGAATCCTTTTTATCCGGGTATTTTAATTGGAGGTGTCTATATGCCTCGCGTGTAACCACCCTGCCCCTGGGTGTCCTTTCAATAAAACCATTTTGCAATAAAAAAGGTTCATATACCTCTTCAATGGTTTCAGTCTCTTCACTTATTGCCGCTGCTATTGTTTTCAAACCTACAGGTCCACCAGCAAATTTATGAATCATTGTTTCTAAAAATTTATGATCTATATTATCTAAACCAATCTTATCAATTTCCAGAAGTTCAAGTGCATCATCAACTATATTTGAAGATATAATCCCATTACCTTTCACCTGCGCAAAATCCCTTACCCGTTTTAACAATCTATTACCGATTCGGGGAGTACCCCTTGAGCGCATGGCAATCTCTAAAGCCTCATCCTCTTCAATTTTTATATCAAGAATCCTGGCCGACCTTTTTATAATTTCTGATAATTCCTCATCTGTATAATATGTAAGACGATTAATCACTCCAAAGCGATCCCGCAAGGGAGAGCCCAATAAACCTGCCCTGGTTGTTGCACCAACAAGGGTAAAACTTGCTAAATCAAGTCTTACAGACCTGGCACTGGGTCCTTTTCCAATTATAATATCCAGGCTATAATCCTCCATAGCAGGGTATAATATTTCTTCTACCATTTTATTAAGACGATGTATCTCATCTATAAACAAAACATCATGCTCCTGAATGTTAGTTAATATTGATGCCAGGTCACCAGGTCTCTCAATAGCAGGACCCGAGGTCCTGTGAATATTTACATTTAATTCATTGGCAATAATATTGGCCAGTGTTGTTTTACCCAGACCAGGAGGGCCATATAAAAGCACATGGTCCAGAGCCTCATCTCTTTTTTTGGCAGCTTCTATAAATATCTTCATTTTTTCTTTAACTTTTCTCTGACCAATATAATATTTTAATCTGGATGGTCTTAAGCTATATTCCAGATTATGATCATCCTCTTTTTTTTGAGGCGAAATAATTCGATTATCTTCTCTCATTTAATCTTTTTCCCTCCCCAGATAATTTAGAACAAGCCTGATTTTTTCTTCCAGGGAAACTGTTTCGGCAAAATCCAGATTAACAACAGCGTTATCTATTTCTTTTCTTCTATAACCCAGTCCAATTAAAGCCTCAAATAAATCTTCATCTCTGTTTGTAGAAACTGTTTCCAGTTCAAGTCTATCCGCAAGTTTATTTATCTTGCTTTGTAATTCAAGTATTAATCTTCTGGCTGTCTTCGGTCCAATACCAGAAATCTGAGTAAGAGTGTCTATATTTTCAGTCAAAATTGCATTAATAAAACTATTGATATCAAGCATAGAAATAATATTCATACCAACACTGGGGCCTATCCCGGATACAGACAATAATAATTTAAACAATTCACGCTCATTCATGCTTTTAAAACCAAATAACTTTATTGCATCTTCCCTTACATATGTATATATATATATTTCAATATTTTTTCCCGGGCTAGTCTTTTTAAAATCTTCACTTATCTCAACAAGATAAGCTATATTATTAACCTCAACTGCCAGTTCATTCTCTGCATACCATAAAATCTCACCATTCAAATATGCTATCAAATACTATTCCTCCATTTCTGCCCTGAATAATAACTATGACCATGACAGACAGAAACTGCCAGAGCATCAGCTGCATCATCTGGTCTGGGTATTTTTCTTAAATTCAGTAAAGATTTAACCATTTCTTGAACCTGACTTTTATTAGCCCTACCATACCCAGTAACTGCTTGCTTAACCTGAAGAGGTGTATATTCAAATACCTCTAAATTAGACTTGCAACCGGCAAGGATAATAACCCCTCTAGCCTGTCCAACCTTTATGGCCGTTTTCATGTTTTTATTAATGAATAACTCTTCAACTGCCATATGATCAGGTTGATATTCTTCTATTAATTCAATAATATCATTATATATTATTTTTAATCTTTCAATATCATCCAGTTCAGCAGAAGTTCTTATAACACCATAATTAAGAACTTTAAATTCATTCCCACTGTTACTCACCAGTGAATAACCGACAATAGCCAGTCCAGGGTCAATACCAAGGATTAACATGGGTTCCTCCTTTAATCTTGATTAATACTTAAGAGACTTTCCAGAACAGTTAATAACTCTTCATTATTATTTACAATAATCCCGTTTTCCAGAGCTTCTCTTTCCTTTAAAGGTAGATTATAGACCTCAATCTCTGTTTGTTGTTTTAATAATCTATCTTTATTATCGCTGGAAATATAAAAAATTGCAACCTTACCATCTTTAATACCAACTAAAAATTTATCATTATCTCTTTTTTTCTCCTGTAAAATCAAGACATTTCCAGGTTCATATTCTTTTACTACCCAGCTTTTTAATACAGAATTCAATTCTTTTAAAGAAAGCCCAACAAAAGAATCGGGCATAATAGTTAAGTTCTCTGTCACACTACTATTATTATCATATCTCTGTAAAATTAATGGCAGTTCATCTCCTATTGTTTTTTTACTGAGCATTTCTAATAGATTATAATTATTCTTTTGACTTTTAATTACCCGGGCAGCATCAACAGCATCTTTTAAATCATCTGGAATTGTCGATAGTTTAATTTCTGGATACTTATCCAATTTATTTTCTGGTAAATTTACAATATTAATAATAAGTAATGAAACCCCAAAGAAGACTATTAACAATATATATAAATATTTTCTTTTCACTTAACCCACTCCTGTATACTTTTTGCTTATTATGTGTAGAAAGCAAAAAAATATACAAAAGACACTAAAAAACAGTGCCCTATTAGTCTTCGTCAACTAATGTATCCATAATTTCATCATTAATATCAAAATTAGCATAGACCTCCTGAACATCTTCATGATCTTCAAGGTCATCCATTAAATTCAAGATCTTTTTAGCTGTGCCCTTATCATCTATATTAACCTCATTATCAGGTATCATTGCTATATCTGCTGCATTAAATTCAAGACCTTCTACTTCCAAATTATTGCGAACAACTTCAAATTGATCTGGACTGGTATAAATAGTATAAATATTATCTTCTGAAACAAGGTCTTCAGCCCCAGCTTCTAAAACCATCATCATAATTTCATCCTCATCAAGTTCTTTTCCATCAATATTTATAATTAATTGTCCTTTTCTTTCAAACATCCAGGATACACAACCAGCTTCACCTAGATTGCCTCCATGTGAAGAAAGAATATGTCTAATTTCTGAAGCAGTTCTATTTCTATTAT
>CAZOON010000110.1:0-5626 GCA_964581445.1 uncultured Halanaerobiales bacterium
TATTAAAACCAAGTCTTTTAAATAATTTGTAAATACTTTTTTGATTACCATCATCAAAAGTACATTTATTTAAATTAATATCTATAGGTACATTCAGGATTATTTTTCCTAACTTTTTGCTTAATCTTGCCTGCTCCTTATATTTTCTTAAATTTTCTTTCCTCTTTTTACCTGATACCTTATCAATATTATCCAGTAATTCCTCTAAATTCGGAAATTCTTTCAACAACTTAATAGCAGTTTTTTCACCTACACCAGGAACTCCTGGAATATTATCAGAGCTATCTCCCATTAATCCTTTCATATCAACCAATTGTTTGGGATTCAAGCCATACTTTTCTTCTATTTTTTCTGGACTATAGATATCTATATCACTAATACCTCTTTTAGTATAAATAACTTTAATCCTATCACTTATTAACTGAAAGGCATCCCTGTCACCTGTAACAATAAATACCTGGATACCTTCCTTTTCTGCTTTTTTAGCGATAGTTCCAATTATATCATCTGCCTCATAACCCTCAAGCTCAAATATAGGAATATTAAATGTATCGAGCACTTCCTTAATTAATGGTATCTGAGGAGACATCTCTTCAGGCATCTTTTTTCTTCCAGCTTTATAATCATCAAATAAATCATGTCTAAATGTTGGAGCCTTTTTATCAAAGGCAACTGCTAACATATCCGGAGCTTCATCATCGATTAACTTCAACAACATCCTGGTAAAACCATAAACAGCATTTGTATATTCCCCTTGAGAATTGCTTAATAGGGGTAAGGCATAAAATGCCCTGTGTGCAAGACTATGTCCGTCTAACAAAAATAATTTCCGGGTCAAATTTATCAACTCCTTATAAATAATATATTCACTATTTAATACTAAAACCCTCCTTTACCTCCAGGGATAAATATAAGTATTTATACATAATTATACAATTTTATAATTTTAGCAGGAATATCAATACCCAGATAGAACTCTTATTATGGTTAAAAATATAATAATAGGAGGAGACCTTGTTATGAAAAATATTCTGGTTACAGGTGCAATGGGCCAGATAGGTAGTGAATTAACACTTTTTTTGCGTAAGAAATATGGAAATAATAATGTTATAGCCAGTGATCTTAAAAATAAAAATATTAAAGAATTACTTGATACTGGTCCCTTTGAACAAATTGATGTACTTGATGGTGAAAAATTAAATAAAATAGTCAGTAAATACAAAATTAATAGTATAATCCACCTTGCAGCTATTTTATCAGGTGTAGGAGAACAAAAACCTCTTCTTACCTGGAATATCAATATGAATGGCCTCCATAATGTTCTAGAAGTGGCCAGAGAAAAAGAATGTCAGGTTTTTGTTCCCAGCTCTATTGCAGCTTTTGGACCTTCCACACCTAAAAATAAAACACCACAGGATACCATTCAAAGACCAACAACTATGTATGGTGTTACAAAGGTGGCAGGAGAAAATCTCTGTGATTATTATCATCAAAAATTTAATCTTGATACACGTGGAGTTAGATTTCCTGGACTTATTTCCAATAAGACACTCCCCGGTGGCGGAACAACTGATTATGCTGTACATATATATTATGAGGCATTAAAAAATAAAAAATATCTATGTCCAATTAAAAAAGGAACTTTTATGGATATGATGTATATGCCTGATGCCCTGAAAGCTATTGTTGACCTAATGGAAACAGAAGCAGAAAATCTGAAACACCGTAATGCTTTTAATGTTAGTTCTATGAGCTTTGACCCAGAAGAAATTGCAGGAGAAATCAAAAAACATATCCCAGATTTCACACTAGAATATGAAGTAGACCCAGAGCTCCAGAAAATTGCTGATTCCTGGCCCAATTCAATAGATGATTCTACAGCCAGAAAAGAATGGGATTGGAAACCAGAATTTGACTTAAAAGCCATGACTGAAGATATGTTAAAAACACTGCGAGAAAAATTTAATTCACAAAGCTCCTAAAAAATTTGACAAAGTCTGTTATATTGTTATATAATTCTTAAAGATGGGAAACAAAAAAAATCTAACTTTTCCCATGAAACAATTTTAGGAGGAATAAATTAAATGATTTACACAGGTGAAGTAAAATGGTTTGACTCAAAAAAAGGTTATGGCTTTATTGAAAGAGAAGATGGAGATGATGTTTTTGTACATTTTTCTGCTATTCAGGATGATGGATTTAAAACACTTGAAGATGGACAAAAAGTTGAATTTGAAATTGTAGAAGGCGACCGCGGTCCTCAAGCAGAAAATGTTGTAAAAGTAGAAAGCTAAACTTAAAAAATAAACCCTGACTGTTGTTCAACAGCCAGGGTTTTTATTATTTAATCTCCTTTTTATCCTCATCTTCACACAAAAAACAATAACTAGGTGCAAATTCCTGCCACTCTTTTTCTTCCCTTTCCTGATGTGTATAAATATCTCTTTCAATATACCCATCTATCATTTCTATTACCCTATCTGAACGGGCAGCAATATGTCTATCATGAGTAACAATTATAAATGTCGTGTTCAACTCTGCATTTATATTCCGCAATAATTCATAAACCCTCTCAGTTGTTTCGCTATCAAGATTACCAGTAGGCTCATCTGCCATCAAAATTGCAGGCTTATTCATTAAGGCCCTTGCTATCGCCACCCTCTGTTTTTGCCCACCTGATAATTTAGTAATAATCTTTTCTTCAAATCCCTCTAATTCTACCAGTTTCAACAATTCATAGGCTCTTTCTTTCAAAGAATCATCAGCTATTCCATTATTAATCCAGTAGGGCATCATTACATTTTCTGCAGAAGAAAATTCAGGTAGTAGATGATGAAATTGAAAAACAAAACCAATATTTTTATTACGAAATAAGGCCAACTTTTTTTCATTAAAATAACTAATATCTTCATCATTGATAATTATTTGGCCAGATGTAGCATTATCTAAAGTTCCAAGAATATTCAAAAGAGTACTCTTTCCTGAACCCGAAGGACCAATAATAGACATAAATTCACCTTTATTAATTTCAAGATCCAGGCCATGCAGTACTTCATTTTTTACTTCCACACCATAAACCTTAACTAAATTATTAATCTTAATAATTTTTTCAACCATTGCTTATCACCTCCATGGGACTGAGGTGAGCTGAATTCCTGGCAGGTATCAAAGCAGCAAACATTCCTGCTATTGTAGCAACAGTTATGGAAATAATAATAAATAAAGGATCAACCTGAACCGGGAAAAGGGGGTTACCTGCTTCATCCCTCACAAGACTAACAAATAATTGACTTAATCCAATACCACTAAAACTACCAATAATTGAACCAATTATCCCCAAAAATGCCCCCTGCAACAAAAATACAAGGGCAACACTTCTGTTTGTAGCCCCCATCGCCTTCAGAATTCCTATCTGCCTTGACTTTTGGACAACTGAAACTGCAAGCACACTGGCAATACCCAGGGTCACTGCAATAATCACAAAAACCTGTATTACAATACTTGAACTTGATTGACTCTGTAGAGCAGTCAATAATTGTTGATTGTTTTCCTGCCAGCTTTCTGCCTTAATATTTGTATTTTCCTTAGAAATTAATGATGCAAGCTCTTCAGCCTGAAAAACATCATTAACCTGTAGCTCAATATTAGAAACCTTATCTTTTAAGTCTAAAAATGTCGATGCCCTATTTAAGGACATAAAAATCCAGCTTTTATTTAAATCAGCTGAGCCTAGATTAAATATTCCATTAACTATAAAACGGTCCGAAATGCCAGCTGCAGAATTTATCTTTAAAGAATCACCTACTTTTAGTTCTAATTCCTCGGCCAGTTTGCTACCAATTAATATTTTGTTTCCACCTATATCATAATTACCTTCAAGAATTCTATTATTAATATAATAGATTTGGTCAGCCTGTTCGATATTTACCCCTCTAATAACAATTGCTAGATTCTTTTGCCCTCTCAGGGCAAATCCTGACCCATTAATTGTAGGTGATATTGCTGTTATTTCTTTTATACCCCGCACATTATTTTCTATCTCCTGCCAGCGATTAATTCCTTCATCTTTATCACTAAAAGTTATAAGTCTAACCATTTTTTCATTTTTAATCTGCAAAGGCCGGGGTGTTTGATCCTCTGACATAATTGTTATATGTGGAGATGTTCCAACTGTCTGATCTAAAAGATCCTGTTGTAACCCGCCTATCAAAGAACCCAGAAAAGTTTGAACAGAAACACCAATAATAATTCCCAGTAATATTAAAAAACTCTGGGTCTTACCTGATTTCAAAAATCTCCAGGCAACTTTTATTTCAAACCACATATTTATCACCTCTCAAGCTCTATCTCTTGACCATCTTCCAAGCCCTCTGGCTCAAGAATAATATCTCCTGGATTTACTCCTTCAATAATTTTTACATTATTAATTTGAGAAACAGCTGTTTTCACATCACTGAGAATTGCTTTTCCATTACTATATTTAAATATTTTTTCACCATCCAACAAATAATCTTCTGGTATATAAATTTCTTCATTCATCTTTGATTCTGGTATAATTTCTACTGAAACTGCCATATTAGGAATTAAAAAATCATTGGATTCCATTGGTTTTAAATAAACATCAATTGTTCCCCTATTCTGATCAATTTCAGGGGCAATCTTTTCAATCTTAACCTCTATTTTTTTCTCTGGATATGCCTCAGGAGATATATAAGCACTAAGTTTTTTATTTAAAAATCTCAATTCTCTTTCATCTGGACTTATCTTGATCAATAAATCATTTGAGGCAAGTCTATAAAGTAATTGTCCGGGCTGTGCATATTCTCCAGAATTAATACTTTTATCAATGATTAAAGCATCTAATGGAGAGTAAATAAAATGTTGTCTTAACAGTGTTTCAGCCTTTTCTTTAACCTTTTTAGCCATTTCCAGGGACATTTTTGCAACTTCATACTCGTCAATATGGGCATAATAATTATTTTCTGCCCGCTCTACCTCTTTTAAAGCTTCTTCTATATTGTTTTTCATATCACTAGAATTATCAATTAATCTATTTTCCAAAATATTTAACTGACTCTCTAAAATTTCAACTTGATGTAACTGCTCCTCTAATTTGGCTAATTCTATTGCCCCATTTTCATAAAGATGTTGATATTTATCTAAATCCTTTTTTCCTTTTTTGAGTTTAAGCCTGGCCTGTTCAATCTCTTCCTCAATTACATCAGTATCCATTTCTTTAATATTTTCCAATTTTATTTTAGCTAATTCCAGAGCCATTTTAGCCTGCTCAATTCCCCTTTTTGATCTTATAAGTGAGGCCTCAGACTTTGCTTTGCTTGCCTCTGCCTGCTCCAATTCAATCTCTGCCAGGGAATTATTGTATTTAAGTAAAAGTTCATCTTTTTTTATTTCTTTCCCCTCTGCAAATTTTGCCATATCCACTTTTTCCGCAAGCATTGACTTAATTTCTATAACACTCCCGGGCTTAACAATACCACTAGCTCTAAGAACAGTATCAGATGACTTAATAACTATGTAATCCCTTTTTTCCACAACAGTTTCTGCACTTGAAAAATAAAATCTGTACAGCAATATAATTATTAAAATCACAAATACAAGCAGCAAA
>CAZOON010000111.1:0-5544 GCA_964581445.1 uncultured Halanaerobiales bacterium
TTGTACTATATGCCAGTAGAACTTTATAATCTGAAGAGTACAGGGCCTTATATCCACCCCAGAATATCATAATAATTCCAAGAATTAATAAGAGATTATTACCATCAGGAATCAATTTTAAATAAGTGATAAACCCAAGTTTAACTACCCATCCCGACAAAATTGCACTTACTGGAGCTGGTGCCTGGGAATGAATCGGAGCCAGCCAAAAATGCAGAGGAAAAACTGCACTTTTCATACCCATGCCAATAATAAATAAATTCTGGAGCCAGAGATTATCAATTATACTAATCTCTTTATAACCATTACATATTGCTAATAGAATAGCATATATTAAAATACTGCTCCCAACAAATTGGAGAATAAAGTATTGTCTGGCATTTTTCTTATTAGCCCAGAACAACATTAAACTTGTAGTAACTGTAACTAACTCCCAGCCAATAATAAAAACAAACCAGTTACTGGTAAAAATAAGCAGGGAAAAACTTAATATGTATATAATATTTAATAAAATATACCATTTTTTCTGTTTCTGTATATAGGATTTGGCCGAAGAAAGTGATAAAATTGTTAGTAATATACCAATTAAGACAAATAATATATTACTATTATTAAATTCAAAATAATAATTTAATAGCTCAATCATCATTTCCCCCCCAGAACTAAATCAATATAATTTTCCGGATTCATAATCTCCTGTATAGAAGCATTTATTGGAATTTCAAAAATTTTAAATACCACTCCTGAAATAATTATTGCGGCTGTTAAAATATATATAACTGAAGTAACAAGGTCCTCGCGGTAAAAAACAGATAAAATAGGTTTTTTGAAAAAATCCTTTTCTGCAAGATTCTCATCAATTTTCATCGTCTTATATCCATGTGATATATACCTCATGTAATATACTATAGCCGTTAAACTCCCCAATATTACTAAAATTGCCCCAAAATGATTATCAACTTCTAAAAATGCCAGCAAAATATACCATTTACTAATAAAACCTATAAGTGGTGGTATACCTATCATACCCAGAGAAGAAATTATAAAACTAATGAAAACTCCCTGATTTTTATATCCTGAACCAGCAAAATCTTCAATTCGATGACTCTTTGTATATTGTAATAAATAACCAGATTCAGTAAACAAACTTGTCTTCATAAATAAATGACTTATAACATGTAAAAGCCCTCCATAAAATCCAGCAGCAGTGTTAAGAGAAATAACTCCTACAATCATACCTATATGACCTATAGTTGAATATGCTAACATCCTTTTAATATCATCAGCCTGAAGTGCAAGAATATGTCCTATCAAACTTGAAAATAGAGCCAGATAGATAATAAACTGAGCCAGACCTAGTCCTTCAAATACAGAGAAATCAAGTACAATCCAGAAAATCCTGATAAATATATAAATATATATCTTCATCAAAACACCTGATAAAAGTGCACTTATTGAACTGGGGCAGGCACTATGTGCCTTTGGCAACCAAAAATGAAAAGGGAAAATAGCAAGTTTGATTAATAAACTTATTAGGAAAAAAATCATTATTACAATTTGCATATTTAAAGAAATATTAGTAAAATTAGCTGAAATCTCTGCCATATTTAGTGTACCCAGGTTAAAATAAAGTAAAATAACCCCGATAAAAAAGAATAATCCCCCGACAATTCCATAAAACATATATTTAATTGCTGCTTCTGTACCAAATAAACTTCTTTTAAATGCAACTAAAGGGGCAGAAGAAACCGTTAACAATTCTATAAATACATAAAGATTGAATATATCCCCGGTAATTATAGCACCCTGCATTGAACCCAGAACAAGAAATAATAAAACATAATACTTCCCTTCATGATAACCAATGAAACCTATGGAATAAATAATAATTAGAAAAAGCGCTAAAGATATCAGAGTAGAAAAAAACAATGATAAACTATCCATTGCCAAAATAATTCCAAATGGTGGTGACCAGCCACCAAGATTATACTTTAAAAAAAATTCACCATCCTTTAACAGACTATAATTGTTTAAAATTATCATAACACTAAAAAACAATTCTAAAGAACTTGCAATAAACACAAGAAATCTTCTCAATTTTATCTGAATAAGATCAATCAAAGGAATTAAAAATGCTGTGCTTAAGGGAATTAAAATTAATAATAAAATATTTATATTCATTATGTATTTAATCCCTCCAGTTTATCTATATCAATACAATGAGTAAATTTATTTAACTCAATTATTAATGTTAATAAAAAGGCAGTTGTACTTGCACTTATTACAATACCTGTAAGTATTAGCGCCTGAGGAAGTGGATCATTCATAATAATATCTTTATCCAACAATTGATAGATTGGAATATCTCCTCCTGTATTACTTATAGCAATTACCCAGAAAAAACTTGCAGCTTCCATAATATTTAAACCAATTACCATCTTAATTAAATTCTTTTTTATTAAAATTGTATATAAACCCAGCATAAATAAAAAAATAAAACTCAGATGATAAATCACTACTCCAGCCCCTCTCCAAAGGTTTTCTGAATCATACTATAAAATATTATTGCAAGACCTGCTCCAATTTTTAAACCTACACCGAGGTTAATAACTAAAATACTTCCTGAACTAATTAATGTCCCTGTACCATCATTTAAAAAATTAACATTATCTAAAAATACTCCTTCAAAAACAATACCCATAATACCTATAAATATAAATAATAAGGCCCCTCCTGTTTCAAGTGTAGTTTTAAGTTGAGGACTATATCTTTCATAATCAAAAGCACTACCATATACTATACTAAAAATAATTGAAATAACGCCTAAAATTACTCCCCCTTGAAAACCTCCACCAGGACTTAAATGACCATGAGTTATAATATAAAGACTAAATAAAGCAATAAAAGGAGTAAGCATACCAAAATTTCTTTTTACTAAAATTGAAAGTCCATGTGAAGATACAGGCAACATTTTTCTTGAAAGCACTAAAACAATGCCACTAACAGCCGCAAATAACACAGTACTTTCTCCAAGTGAGTCAAAAGCACGATAATCATATAATATTGCTGTAACAACATTTAATGAACCTGTCTCTTCTACACTTTTCTCAACAAAGCGATTAGCAATAGTCCCCATAACAATCTCAGGAAGATCATTTAAATAGAAAAGAACTAAAAAAGCAAAGAAAAAAAGGATAGAAATAATAAATATTCTTTTCATATTAATCCTCCTCTCTGCAGTGGCATTCATCTCTTTCTCTTACATGACTTATTGCTGACATAAAAATGGCAGTATTTAAACCGGTTCCAATAACTGCCTCTGCCAGTGCAACATCTGGTGCTTTATGCAACAAATAAATTGCTGTTAATACTATTGAAAAAATTGATAAAAATATTATTGATATCAGTATTTCCTTATTAGAAATAGCCATAATTGCTGTCAAAACAAGAAATCCGATAAGTAAATATTCTAATAATATCATTATTATTTATCTTCCTTCCCATCTTCTTTCTTAAGATAATCTGAATATTCATCAACACTTCTTTTATGGGGAATTGCAATTTTACGTTTATAAGAAGCTCTCGCAATAGCATGTGTTGCCATAGGATTAGAAACCAGAAAAAACAAACCAATTAATAATATTTTTAAACTCAAGAATAATTCCCAGACATATATTGATACTCCAAATGTCAATAAAACTCCACTAATAGTTAAAACAACTGCCGCAGCATGAATTCTGGTGTAAACATCTGGAAACCTGAATAGACCTACTACAGTTACAATAGCAAAAAAGCAAGCTCCCATCATTAAAATATAAGAAATTATTATTCTCACATCCACTTATTTATACAACTCCCTGTGTTCAAAATATTTAGCAAAAATTAAAATATCTACAAAAAGCAATACAGAATAGGCCAATACAATATCAACTAAAAGCTCAATATTATACAATAGACTTATTAATAACATAAGCATAGACATAAATATACCTATTGTATCTGCTGCTATCAGTCTATCTGTTAATGTAGGGCCAATAATTACCCGATAAGAAGTTATTATTGCTAATATTACAAGAAATATCGCCATAAAAATTATCATCTATAAATCACACCTAACCATTTTTCAAACCTTTCAATAATATGTTTTCTGGATTCTGCCTCTTCTCTTGTCTTAACATCTATCCAGTGAATATAAAAAACCCTTTCAGACCTATCAAAATCAAGCGTCAAAGTTCCCGGGGTTAAAGTAATCAAATTTGCTAATAAAGATAATGCTGACACATTAGTCAAACTTGTTTTAACCTTTACAATACCCGGAGAAAAAGAAGGATAAAGTTCAAATACATGTCTGGATACTTTTAGTGCTGAGATAAAGGCTTCATAGAAAAAAATTGGTATAAATAATAAGAAAAAAAGAAGTTTTTTGGGATATGATTTCCAATTAACCGTCCTTTTTGACAATCTAAATAACATATCACTAAATAGTGAAGTTATTAATAGAGAAACTACAATACCAACAATTAAAATATCCCTGGTAATGCCTCCGGCAAGAATAATCCAAAAAAGTAAAATTAAGGCAAATGTAAATATTTTTTGGCGCAAATTTATCCCTCCTTTGTTAATTATGGACATTTGCTCATTACAAAGTCATTATAACTAAATCAGAAATAAATGTCAATTAATACTCATTGATAATAATTAAAAAATTTATAATACGGGTTATTAATATCATAGAATTATAATATACTCTTAATAGAGGTGATTTTATGTACGCTGAATCTCTGACAACTATTTTGATTTTAGCAGTCATTGTAGAAATAGTTACAAATGGAATAAAGGCCACTTTTCCTTTTTTAAAAGGTCACCGCAGTCGTATAGTGGCTGCGGCAATAGGTATTATGATCTGCATAATTGCTAATATCGGTATTTTGACAAATCTAAATATAGAAATCAATCAAATTATTATTGATCATATACTCACAGGAATTGTAATATCACGCGGCTCAAATGCAGTACATGACATTATATCAATATTTGATAAACAAAATACAAGTATTATCTAAAGATCAGTTTTAATATTTAATTCTTTCAATTGTTTTTTTGTAACAAAAGATGGTGCTCCTGTAAGTGGAGATGTTGCCTTTTGTGTCTTTGGAAAAGCAATAACATCCCTGATTGAATCAACAGAACTCAAAATCATTATTATCCTGTCCAAACCAAATGCAATTCCACCATGAGGTGGTGTACCATATTCAAAGGCTTCAAGTAAAAATCCAAATTTATCACTTGCCTCTTTTTTATCAATATTAAGAGCATTAAAAACCTTCTCCTGTAGCTCTTTATCATTAATACGAATACTTCCTCCACCTAATTCTTCTCCATTTAATACTAAATCATAGGCATTTGCTTTTACATCTTCAGGTTTATTTTCAAGCATATGAATATCTGACTCTCTAGGTGCTGTAAAAGGATGATGTTTGGCCACAAATCTATTTTCATTTTCATCATATTCTAAAAGCGGGAAATCAACAATCCAACTAAATT
>CAZOON010000112.1:0-5542 GCA_964581445.1 uncultured Halanaerobiales bacterium
TAAATGACTCCTATCCATAACATGATTGTTCCCACTTATAGTTGTCATAAATCCTAGAGGAAGACCAAAAAAAATTGAAATTAACAATGATACACCAACCATATAAAAAGTTTCCATAATACCATTTATTAAAATATGATTATATTGAGACAATGTTAACAATATTGTTCTCATTTTTTATCACCTCCACCACTGCTCCTCTGTTTTGTAAATATTTTATACCTGTTTTCATTTGTTCAAATTCTCCATTTAATCTAATAACCATCATCCCAAAAGGCATCCCCTGAAAATCATCAATTCGTGCATAAAGTATATTAATATCCAGGTGATATTTCTTAGAAAGATTAGAAATCAAAGGTTTATAGGTAGCTTCCCCATTAAAACTAATCCTTATAAGACTTCCATCAGCCTGCTCCTTCAAAATTTTTTCTGGAATATTAAAATTTATTACTTCTTTAATAAATTTTTTAGTTAGCTCATGACTTGGCCTGGTAAAAACATCAATTACCCTGCCCTCTTCTATTATTTTCCCTTTATCCATTACAGCCATTTGATCACATGCCTCTTTAATTACCTCCATTTCATGTGTGATTAATACAATTGTCAAATCAAGCTCAGCTCTTATCTCTTTTAATAGATTAAGTATAGAATTAGTACTTTCCGGGTCAAGGGAAGAAGTAGCTTCATCTGATAATAATAAAAACGGCTCATTGGCCAGGGCCCTTGCTATACCAACACGCTGTTTTTGACCACCACTTAATTGAGAAGGATAGTAATTTGCCCTGTCTGTTAAACCCACCAGTTCAATTAAACGATCAACTCTTTTCTCTCGCTCTTTTTTAGGCAAATTTGCTATTTCCAGGGGAAAACTTATA
Organism: uncultured Halanaerobiales bacterium; assembly: GCA_964581445.1. Lineage (GTDB taxonomy): Bacteria > Bacillota > Halanaerobiia > Halanaerobiales > CAZOON01 > CAZOON01. The sequence continues at coordinate 876 of CAZOON010000112.1, forward strand.
TTTCCCTTTACTGTACGAGATTGCAGTAGATTAAAGTGTTGAAAAATCATACCTATTTTTTCTCTTTTTTTTCTCAATTCTTTGCTATTTAAGCCAGTAATATCCTCACCATCTATAATAATATGACCTGATGCTGGCTTTTCCAGTAGATTAATCATCCTGATTAAAGTACTTTTACCAGCCCCACTGGGGCCTATAATACCAAATATCTCTCCTTTATCGATCGCAATAGTTACATTATTTACTGCCAGAACCTCATCCTCTCCATTATGATATTTTTTAATAAGATTTTTAATTTCAATCAATTAAATCACCCTTTTCTATTTCAACAAATATAAACTAAAAAAATAAAATGCCACCCTTGAAGTAATCAAAAGTGGCTTAAAAACAAAAAATCTCTCCTGAGAGAGAATATATCTCTCATCTCTCATCTTTATTAAATAAAGATGCAGGATTTGGCACCTTACCATTTCAGATAGGTTGCCGGGCTTCACAGGGCCAGTCCCTCCACCACTCTTGATGACTATTTTTTATTATATTGCTAATTATTTTAACATCTAATAATTTTTTTGTCAAGAAAAAATTTATATTATTAATATTAATAACAGTTATTAATTATAAACAATCTGTGGATAAGTTGTGGATAAGTTCTTATTTTAATAAAGCGTAAATTTGATTATATAATTCAATAAATTCCTGGTCTACCTGCTGACGGGGCCTTTTTATTTTATTGACAATAATTTTTTTTAGCCTACCAGGTTCATTTTCCATTACAATTATTCTATCTCCCAATTTAATTGCTTCTCTTATATCATGTGTTACAAAAATAATCGTTCTATTATAATTTTTCCATATTTCAAGCAACATATCCTGAAGATAATTTCTGCTCTGCCCATCAAGACTTCCAAATGGCTCATCCATTAACAATATCGCTGGCTCTATAACTAAAGCTCTGGCAAGTGCCACTCTTTGTTTCATGCCTCCTGATAGTTGATGGGGATAAAAATCTAAATAATTTTCTAAATAAACATCTTTCAAATACTTTTTTGCCAGAGTAACCCTCTCATTCTTTGTAGCAAGAATATTCTTTGCTCTAAGAGGAAATAAAACATTTTCCAGTACTGTCTTCCAGGGAAAAAGTTGTTCAAAATCCTGAAAAAGCATAATTCTATCTGGAGCAGATCCGTTTAATATTTTATTTTTCTTTAAGATTTGACCGGAATCTGTTTTAATAAATCCAGCGATTAATTTTAAAAGCGTGGTCTTTCCACATCCCGATGGACCAACTATAGTTAAAAATTCATTCTGTTTTACATCAAAGCTTAGATTTTTTAAAACTAAAAATCTATCATTTTCTGAACCTGAATATGCTTTACTTATATTATTAATTTCCAGAAAAGAACTCATATCTGCATTCCCCATTTTTTTACTGTCATGTCTTCTAGCTTATTGAAGATTAAATCTTCTACTAAAATACCTATAATTACAATAACTATAATCCCTGCAAATACCCCGGGCAAATCAAAAAATACCCGCTTTTTGAAAATAAACCAGCCCAGGCCTCCCATGCTTCCTGCAGCCCCAAAAAGCATCTCGGCACTAATTAAGGCACGCCAGGCTCTGGCCCAGCCAATTTTTAAACCTGCCAGAAAATAAGGAAATGCTGCCGGTGTCATAATATACCACATAATTTCAAATGAATTTAAACCATAATTTTTCCCTACTAATTTATATATTTCAGGTATGGCCTTGAAACCAGTGCGAAGATTTAAAACAAGTGGCCAGAGTACTGAATGAACAATAATAAATAAAATCGAAGCTGTTCCAACACCAAACCAGATTAAAACCAGTGGCATTAGAGCAATCCCTGGAAGGGGATGAGCAAGTGCAATAAGTGTATCAAGCAAACTATTAAAATTTTTTGAAATTAATGATAATAAAGAAAAAAGCAGGGCAATAATTAGACTAATTATAAGACCCTGGATTATTAAAGACAAAGAAAAAATAATCTGTTTTAATAGCTCTCCACTAAATAGTTCCGTATATAAAGCTTTAAAAATAGTCTCAAGTCCTGGAAATATAAGTGGGGAAAAATAAGCACTTTTAGCAATGATTTCCCAGATTAAAGCAATAAACACTATCCAGATTATTCTTTTTAAGTATGTTTTAACCTTCATAATAATCCTCTTCCCATAACAGCTCTTCAAAATTTTCATAACTCTTTTCTATATAATTATTCCTATATAAAAAGTCAGCAAATTCTTTCAATCCTTTAATCTTTTGAGTATATTTCATCCCTTGCCAGCTAATATATTTCAATGTTTTATCTTCACTTAAGCCATAATTATCTGCTAAAATCATTGCAGCCTCTTCTGGATTTTCATTAATAAAGTCTATAGCCTCTTTTAGAACAGAAAGAAAAACTTGATAAAGCTCGTTATTTTCATTATGAAATTTTTCTGTACTGGCCCCAATAATAAAAGTAAACTCTTTTCCCATAGCTTCTTTACCACTTAATACCTGATGCATATTATCCAGGCTCATTTCTTTAAATATATAAGGTGGTGAAGTAAAATGGGCTGTAATCTCTTTTTGGGAAATCAGGGCATTCATCCCATCAGGATGAGCCATAGTTACCAATATATCATCCAGTTTGCGAGCATCAGAAAATTGCCTTTCACAGGCCATGGACAACAAAATATGCTGGATACTTCCTGGCTGGGGAAGGACAATTCTGTCTTTTGAAGTAAAATCAGCAATACTATTTATATCATCACGATATGTCATAAGGCCCAATGGACTTATTGATAAAGCACTGATAATCTTCCACTCCATACCTTTATCCCTTGCTATTAAAAATGGTGGTATAGCCATAAAACCTATATCAACATTTCCTGCTAACATTGCTTCCCTGATTGCTGCTGTATTCCCAAGCCTCTTCCAGTTCACCTCTAATCCTTCTAATTTATTTTCAAGTAGATTCTTTTCTTTAATAATTTGTATTGGAGCATAGGCCAGTCCATATTGCTCAGCAATCGAAATCTCTTTTGTTTCCTCTTTATTACAGGCACTTAAAGATAATAAAAATATGATAATAAATATTAATATGATAATTTTTTTCATAGAAATCACCTTTCACAAACAAAGAATTTATAATATCAGGCCAATAGATTTTATTATTAAATTTTCCATTTTTGCATTATATATTTTTAAATTATTATATACCCTGTTTAATTTTATCTTCAAATCTTCTCTATTTTCAGCTATTATAATAAAATATCCTGCTCTTTCAGTTGCATTCTTTATCTTGCCTATCTCTTCTCCTTTAGCAAAATTAAAATCAACCTTTAGTACTCCAGGCAAAGAAAGAATTTCTCCCAGCTCAGTTAATTTATAAATTCTACCAGCCCTGGCAAATAAAAGCTGTACTGAAAGCCATTTATTATTATCAAGTAAATTATAGCTCTTTAAAGCTGTATTATCAATTGCTTTCCCCAGTGAAGAATCAATTACCATAGAAAGAATATCCACTCCACTAAGTTTGGACATAAAATCTGCTTCATAAGCACCACCAATACGACATGCTATTTCATTTACCTTAATCCCTTCCTCACCAATTAAATATTGAAAATATATTGGACCATTTTTTATATTAAAATCCCTTACTATTTTATATGTAAGTCCTTTTATTTCCTGATAATAATCATATAAATAACGAGAAGGAAAATAATGTGCAGTACAAATACCTATATGAGGAGAATTTTCATAGGTAATACGATCAGTAACACTAAGGATATGTACATTTTCATTGTCAACCCAGCCACTTAAAGTTATTTCATTAGAAGGATAATATTCTTCTAAAAGTATTTCCTTTTCCCGCGAAAAACTTAAAACTTCATCAAAATGCTCTCTTATTTCTTTAATTGAATTAAGTTTTAGTACTCCTCGCTGCCCCTGACTATCAAAGGGCTTAAGAACTACAGGAAATTTAAAATTTTTAAGCTCTTTTTCCTTAAAATCTTTATTTAAATACTTAAATCTGGCTGTAGGTATTTGATTCTTGCGAAATATATCTTTCATATACTTTTTATTTGTCACTGCCCTGGCCGTATTAGAATCTATCAAATATGGCAAACCCATCGTTTCAGCTACTTTACTTGCCGTATATACCGGTTGATCTGTTCCCAGGGTCATAACCCCATCAATATTATATTTTTTTGCCACCCCAATATTTGCTTCAATATCAAATGTACTGCTTAATTCACCATAATCAGCATATTTTTTTCCAGGTGCATCAGGATAATAATCTGATACAATAACAGTATATCCTTCTTTTTTAGCCCTTTTTATTGCACTTAATTGTCCACTCCCACCACCAAGTATCAATAATTTCATATTATATACACCTTTTACCTTTTTATAATTTTTTATCTTTAATTTTATATTGGGGGCTCTTAGTCTGAAAAATTTTCATCAAAGGAGAATTAGAATAATAAATAAACAATTTAATAAATAGCCTGAGTAATTTAAAAAAATTATAATTTGATCGACCATGTTTTCGATCAAGATGATTTACACTTATATTAGAAATATTAATAGTATGGTTTAATATTATTGAAGATATATAAACAAAGCTTCTATTATCTTTTATAATCTTATTTAAAACT
>CAZOON010000113.1:0-5537 GCA_964581445.1 uncultured Halanaerobiales bacterium
TCATTAGTAATATCTTTTCCTCCATAATGGACTTCTTTTTTATATAAAACAATATCAAAATTCATCTCTTTAGCCAGTTTTTCTAATTCTATTTTAATCTCTTCATTTAATTTTCCTTCATACGATTGTTTGCTTTGTAAAAATTGCTGATAAATTTTATCAAGCTCCTCCTGTTTTTTTTCACCAGAAATCTCTTCTTTTTTTTGATTATACTTTTCTTCCAGGCCCTGGCCAAGTTCTGTTAAATTATTTTGTAAAGAAACAGCATATTTGCTCTGTTTTAAGACCTTATCCATATCCATCACTGCAATAACAGAATCCTGTTTCTCACAGGCTGAAAAACTAAATATCACAATTATCAAAATTAATATCGCTATTGTCCTTTTCATATCATATATCACCCAGTCTCCTTTCTAACATATCTATTTCCGATTGAAGCTTAAAATATTCATCTTCCATTCCATAAAGTATTTTTTTGTGATATTCTATTTCTTTTCCGCTTCTTTTTAGTAATTCCCGACGCCTTTTATTAGCCTCTTCCTGCATTGATTTTTCCTGTTCATCCAGGTAATCATTTAATTCTTTTTCTATTTCTATGCTTTTTTTATCTATATCTGAATTAAGCTCTTCAGATAATGAGGTCTTATATGTTTCTAATTTTTGTTCATATTCTTTTATAATATCATTAATTTCATTTTTACTTTCTTCATTTAAAAGCTGCTTATACTCTTCTAAACTTGTTTCTATTTCCTGCTCTATTTCTTTTAATCTATTTTCATGTTTTTCCTGCTCCTGTTTGTCAATATCCAGTAATTTTAATTTTAAGTTTATATTTAATCTTTCGTGATTATATTCATTTTGTATTTCATTACTTTTCTCTTGAAATTCCTCAGCCTTTTTTTTCTGTATTTCCTTACTTAAATCAGCAATCTTTTTGCTATAAAGCTCATCCTTTATAAGTATCTTCTCCTGATATTCCTGTTTCTTTTTTTCCTCATAATCCTGCAATAATTGAAGTAGTTTTTCATTTTTAATATCTATTTTTTTTTGGTAGCTTTCTTCAATTTTTTTCATTTCCTCTTCAATTCTTTCTTCAAGCTCTTTTTTTAAATCACTATAAATATCCCGTTGATTTTCCAGCTGTAATTTTTGACTGGAAAGTAATTTTTTTTTATCAGATAAGATCAGACTGGAAAAATTATCTTCGATTTCAATGGCTAAATGTCCATCATAGTTTAAATCAAGATAATCTTTATTATCAGGTTCAGGTGATGTCATCCCATATAAAATTATATATATGATAGCTGCCCCTAAAAATATAATAATAATTAATAGGGCAATTAATATATTTTTAAACATCTCCTGAACCCCTCCAATCTTATTATTCTACAGTATTTGAACTATTTTCTTCATTCTCTATCTTCGTATTCTCTATCTTCTTGATATAATCTATAACATCCTGTGTAATGTCATAACCTCCATAAATAACATTCCTTTTATCAAGAACGATCTTTACTTCTTTTTGCATGGCAACTTCAGTAATTGTTTCATCAATCTTATTGAGTACTTCCTGAATTAATTCTTCTTCCTCTTTTGAAAGTTCAGCCTGATATTGGTCAAGCATCTCCTGTTGCTCTTTTTTTGAAAGCTCCTGGGCTTTTTCATCTAACTCAGTCTGCAAATTTAAGGCAAGGTCATTTAATTTCTTCTCCGCGGCAATCTTTTCTGGATGTACATTATATATTGACTGAACATCAACATAAGCAATCCTGCCTTTTGCTTCATCTCCAGCTAAAATACCTTCAATTCGCATAAATGAACCTATAATTAAAACAGCTAATAATATAGTCAATATTATCAGTGGAGTTTTTCTTTTTTTAAACATAAAAATCCCCTTCCTTAAAATGTGTTACCTATACTCAACTGCGGCCTTCCCTGGCCCTCTTCATCAAAAGCATAATCCAATCTAATCTGACCTATAGGGGTATTCATCCTGACACCTAGACCCAGATCCATATGAAGATCTTCAAGCTTAATTTCTTCAGCATCCTCCCAGGTATTACCAGCATCGCCGAAAATAACACCTGTAAAATTATCAGCAATGGGGAAACGATATTCCAGATTTAACAATAACATATCATCACCACTAAAAGAATTAGCTTCATATCCTCTCAGGCTTTCTGAACCTCCCAGGCGGTATTGCTCAGAAAATGGTATTTCTCTATCTCCAATACCTGTTTTAATTCTTAATGCCCAGGCATGTCCATTTTCAAATCCGGGATAAAACCTTCTTATATCTAGATTATATTTTGTAAAATTATAATCTCCACCCAGTGTTTGACCGGCATATTCTAAAGAAGCAATATCAATACCACCACTTGTTGGATTAAAAGGATGATTAGTAGTATCTCTATGTGCTTTAAGGGTTAAACTTCTTGTCCTACCTGATTCATCCTCTAAATCTTGAATTACATTATTTTCATCCTCATAGCTCTCATTTTCCCATTCAGTGGCTGTATTCTCTATCTTTAATCTAATTGAGCCATCCCATTCTTCTGCAATTTCATGCCCAAATGATATACTGGCACCTTTTCGTTTTTCTGTATATTCTCCCTTTATTAAGTCCTCATTATTTGAACTTTTGTCATATAATCCAACCCCCAGAGAAGTGGGCGTATTCATTAACCAGGGCTCATAAAAATTTAATGAATAATTTGCAAGATCACCAAACTGCCATTCAAAACCCAGTGACTGACCATTTCCCAGAAGATTTTTCTCTTTTACATTTATATAACCATATAAACCATCTTTAGTACTATAAACTGCGCCAAAACTCATATTTCCAGTCTTTTTTTCTACAAGATTGATAAGTAAATCTACTTTATTATCTTCGCCCTCTACCTTTTTTAATTCAGGCTGGACATCTTCAAAATAATTTAATCTATAAATATTTCGATAAGTACTTTTAATATCATTTATGTTTACTACCTGTCCCTCTTCAATCTCCATTTCTCGGAGAATCACAAAATCTTTGGTTTTTTCATTTCCACTAAGAACAATCTTATTAATATGCCCTGGATTTAAACTTAATTTAAGAATGCCATCAGGACTTATATTTACATCATCAAATTTAGCCAGGATATAACCCTGCTCCTGATAATTATCTTGTACGCGTTTCAAACTTTCATTTAATTTTACAACATTAAGTAATTTACCGGTTTTAATATCCAGCCATTCAATAATAGTAGAATCTGTAATAATCTCATTTCCAGTAATTTCAATCTCTTTTAAGACTGGATTTTCAATCACCTCAAAAATAAGCTCAAGTCCACCCTGATAATTTTTAAAAGATATCTTTACATCCTGAAAATATCCCAGATCATAAATTGTCTTTAAATCCTTTTTCAATAAATCACGATTAAGAGAATCTCCAATCTTTGTTTCTATGACTGAAGTAATCTCACCATTACTAATATGATCATTGCCCTGTATGCTAATTGCATTAATTACCTCTTCGATCTCTTCAGCCTGCAAGGAAAATGAAAAAACAAGGATAAAAATTAAGAATGTATAAATTATTTTTTTACTTTTCATCAATATGCCCCCTTATTTATTAATATACCAAATGATTATTAAAACTCCAAAGAAGTTTCAATACTTATTCCATAATCTTCTTCTCCCCTCCAGCTACCTTCAATATGTGTAGTATCATTTAAATAATATCTAAATGATAATTCTCCATCCTGTTCTTCAGGGCTAATTTCACTGGTATATTGAATATATAAATTATCTGTAATACTTTTACCCAGGTGGACAATGACTTTTTGATTCCAGTCAAGCTCATAGGTATCAATCTCCATCCTATCAAGCTGAAAAACATCCTTAACCCCTTTTTCAATATCTGATACAAAATCTATTTGAAATGTCTTTCTTAAAAACCTCATAAATTCTTTCTGAATTACATTTTTAAATTCACTCTCCTCTGTAGAAACCAATTCACCCAGTCCACCTCTGCTTGCTAGCAAATTCAATATTTCTTTTTCAGGTAAATCTGGTTGTGAAGTAAAACCTGTGAACATATTATCTGTCAAGCCTGCTATATTGGCAGTTATCCTGGTTCCATCAACCATAGTCCAGGCCCTGATATTTAGATTGGGAATATTATTATTAAATTTACGGAAACTCAGGTTCCCATTCTCAAGTATAAATTTATTGTTATAGTAATCAAAGGCCCCCTGTTGGCTTCTTAATTGGCCCACAATATTCAACTCTCCATCCTCCAGGAGAAGTGTTAGACTTCCATCTTCTATAGTAACATCAATATTTTCATTCCTGAGATAGACCTCCTGTCCAGGATAAAGAGTAAGATTCAAATTAGGTTGAAAGAAGAGCTCTTCTTTATTTATCGGCCAATAAATTGGCAAAGAAACTATAAAATCATGTGTAATTATATCACCTGAAAGTAAAGGTTTATAAAATGGCCCAGACACCTTCACTTCAGGGTCAAATCCTCCCTCGAATGAACCATAATCAAAGGGAAGTCCTTTGCCGCTAAGCTGTACATCCCATGTTTTTTCACGGGAAAAAGGCCTTATAATTCCAGACAAAGTCACAAACCCTCCACCATAATCAGCAATAAAATCATCTAAATTTATTTTTTGGCCAGATAAAATTAGCTTTGTCTCTATTTCATTAATTTTTGCAGGTAGGCCAATATCAATATTATTTCCCTTAATCATAAGTTCACCTGAAAGCTCAGGGTTGCTAGAGCTTCCCCCAAGATGCACATTACCTGCAGCAGTCCCCTCAACATTTTTTATTTCTGAAATAAAGTAAGATAATAATTCCAGTGAAAAATTAGAAGCCTGGATATTTAAATCCAGTTTCTCAGGAGCACCCATATATATATCACCATTTAAATCCAGTGAATTATTTTCAATAATCATCTCCTGATTAATTGTCAGTTTTTCATCTGCTAGATAAGCAAAAGCACCCTTAATCTTGTCAATAGTAAAATCATTTACCAGAAGTTTATTAATATTGGTCTCAAGGTCAACACGATAATTTTCTCTTTCCCCTTTAATTTCACCTTTAAAGTCTATTCCACCATCTATTTCAATATTTTGATCGGATATATCAATTAATCTTTGTAGTGCAACATTTTCACCATTAATAAAAATATTATACTCCTCTGTAATAGAGCCACTAATATCAATTACACTTTCTGCTTTTTCCGGACTAAAAATCATTAAGTCTATCAATATATCAGGTTTATTATATATACCAGATAATTTTAGCTCTCCTTTAAAACGACAGCAATCTAATTTTACAGGGATATTTAACTCGAATATATCCATAAATTTTTCAATATCACCATCATCAGTAGACATTAAAAGATCAAAATTTGCCTCTGTAAATAAATTATAAATATTACCACGTAAATTGTACTCTTTTCCAGCTGATAGTCCTTTAAAATTTAAAACTTTTATTATATCTTCAAGGGTTACGTATTCCTGAAATTCTCTTTTCTGTCCGAA
>CAZOON010000114.1:0-5511 GCA_964581445.1 uncultured Halanaerobiales bacterium
AGGTATATGATAGGCTACATCAATCATCATTTCTACCAGTCCTTTTTCTGCTGCTGCTTCATAATAATACATAGAGCCTGGAACATAAATATCTCCCTCATTAACTAATTGTAATTGACTTAAATTATGGGCAGAGCCCGCATATGTATATTGTATTTTAATACCATATTTTTCTTCAAAAACCTCTGCTATCTCATCCATAGGTTTTCTTAAACCTGCACCACTATATACTAACAAAGAACCTTCCTCTGCAAAAACAAATACATTACCCCATAAAAGAACTATTAAAACAAAAAGACTTAAGACAGTAACTACTTTTTTCTTGTAAATCACTAATAACTCCTCCTCAAATTTTATTTTTGCGCTTTTTCTTATCATTAAAATAAAAAATCAGCGCAAAGGAAGCACTGATTGATAAAATAAAAATTATCAATGTCTCCTTTCCAAACACGGGAGGCCTGAACGTTTCCATCCAAACCCGTTGGCTAAACCCCATAAACACTTAAGTTCTAAAGGGGCTGTAGCTCAAAGACATAAAAATATTTATTAACATTTGTTCATTAGTATAACAAAAAAATATAAATAAATCAATATCTATAATAATATTTTTTAAACCAGTGTCCCCTTCTATACCCTTTATTAACATCAATCTTTTTACATTCAAATCCAAGTTTAGTATAAAATTTTATCAAACTATGATTTTCAAGAGAAGAATAAAGATATACAAAGGCACCTTTTCTATCTTTTACATATTGCTCAGCAATTTTAAAAATAGCTGTACCCAATCCCTGATTTTGATATTCCGGCAAAATTGCAAATCTTTTAAGTAAATATCCATTCTTTTCTTTTAATTCCAGTCTAAGAGTCCCTACTATTTTATTTTTATTATCAAACTTTTCAATAATAAATACTATATTTTTTCCTATATCATTTTGTACTTCATAATAATCTTCTTTAAGTGCAGAATTTTCTATCTGATTTTTATTATATTTATTATTTTTTACATAACTTTTAAATGAAATTTTGATTAAATCAAGTATTTCTACAGCATCATCATTACTGGCCTCTCTAATTTTGAAATCATCATTCTGAAATGTCATATTAAAATAAGCAAGCTTCAAATTTTCTTTCATCTTCATCACCCTTTTATTTCTGCTTTTTTTTATTTGCCAATAAATCATTTAATTCAGTTATTAATAAATCAATTTCTTCTTTTTTAATTATTAATGGAGGCAAAAATCGAAGGGTATGTTCGTTTACAGCATTCAATAAAAATCCCCTTTCAAATAAGTCATAAACCAATTTGGGGGCATCTATATATGAACTAAACTCAAGGGCCAGCATTAAACCAGAACCCCTTACATCTTTAATAAAAGAAAATTTATTCCACAGTTTATTTAATTGAGATTTAAAATAATCACCAACTATGTTAACATTTTCAATAATATCTTTTTCTAATAAAAGCTTCAATGTAGTATATGCTGCCCTTGTTGACAGATGATTGCCTCCAAACGTGGAACCATGATCACCGGGTTTAAATGCAGAGGCTATCTCTTCTTTGGCCATAAATGCACCTATGGGTATTCCCCCTCCCAGAGCTTTAGCCAGTGTGATTATATCTGGCTCAACCCCATATTTTTCATAAGCAAAAAGACTACCAGTTCTTCCTATTCCACATTGAATCTCATCAAAGATTAGTAATATATTATTTTTCTTACATATTTTTTTCAAACCTTCTAAATATTCTTTCCTGACAGGATTCACCCCACCTTCCCCCTGGATAGGCTCTATCATAATTGCCGCTGTTTTTGAATTAATAGCATTAACAACAGCATCTAAATTATTAAATGCAACGACTTTAAATCCAGAAGGTAGAGGTTCAAAGGTTTTTTGATATTTTCTCTGCCCTGTGGCAGCAAGAGTTGCCAGAGTCCGTCCATGAAATGATTTTTTTACTGTTATAATCTCATATTTGTTTTCTTTTGCTTCTTTATAATATTTTCTGGCAAGCTTTATGGCCCCTTCATTTGATTCAGCCCCACTATTTGTAAAAAACACCCTGTCAAATACTGAATTCTCTATTAATAATTCCTCTAACTGGGCCTGGGGCTCAATATAATATAAATTAGAGCTATGTAGCATCTTACCTACCTGATCCTTTAACACATCTATTAATTCTGGATAATTATAACCCAGGACATTTACTCCAATTCCGGCCAAAAAATCATAATACACCTTACCATCTTTTCCATATATTTTAATACCTTCTCCATGATCTACAACCACAGGATACCGGCCAACAAATACATTCATAAAATATTTCTCATTATTTTTAATAATATTCTCTTTATTCATTACTTAGCTCCTTTTCATAAATCATTGTCCCTATTCCCTGATCAGTAAATATTTCTAGCAACAAAGCATGTAATCTCTTGCCATTTAAAATATGACTCCTCTTTACTCCATTGCTTACAGCATCAATACAGGCCTGTGCTTTAGGTATCATCCCACCCTTTATTTTCTCTTCTTTTAACCATATTTTTATTTCTTCCGTACACAATGATGAAACAATACTATTTCTATTTCCTTCATCAGGTCTGAAACGTATGCCATCCACATCTGTTAATATTATTAATTTATCTGCTTTCAGTGAAACTGCAAGTTCACCTGCCACAGTATCAGCATTAATATTATAAGAATTTCCCTGATCATCTGCTCCTACTGGTGATACTATTGGGATATAATCATTATCTATAAGCTCATACAGGAGACCTGGATTAATTTTTTGGATCTGACCTACATAACCCAGATCCAAATCTTCATTTTTACAATATAATTTCTTTGCTTTTATTAAATTACCATCTTTACCGCTAATACCAACTGACTTAGCCCCCTGACTATTAATCATTGTAACAATTTTTTTATTAATTTTTCCTACCAGCACCATTTCCACTATATCTATAGTTTCCTTATCTGTAATACGAAGCCCATTTATAAATTTTGCTTCTTTCTTATAAATTTTCATTGTTTTATTTATTTCTGGGCCTCCACCATGTATAAGAACTGGATTGATGCCTACATATTTAAGAAGAATTAAATCCTTCATAATTGATTTTTCTAATTTACTATTCTGCATTACACTACCACCATATTTAATAAGAAATATCTTTCCAGAAAATTTTCTTATATATGGTAAAGCTTCCACTAAAATACCAGCTTTTTTTATTATTTTGTTCAAGTTAATACCTCCTCATGGGAAAATTCCTGCTGCCTCTAAACCTGTCTTTTCTGAAAATCCAAGGGCAATATTCATATTTTGAACCGCCTGCCCGGCTGCCCCTTTTATTAGATTATCAATTACTGATATAATTACTAATCTTCCCAACCTTTCATCAATCTCTAAACTAATATGACAATTGTTTGAGGCTACTACATATTTAGTTTCAGCCTTTTTTACGAGCTGGACAAATCCTTTTTCAGAATAATAATTTTTATAAATTTTTATTAAAGAATCTTTATTAATATCTTTTTCTAAATTAGCATAGATTGTTGTCATTATACCTCTTTTAACAGGTATAAGATGAGGGGTAAATAAAACTTGTATATTGGAAGAATTAGTACTAAAATTCTTCAATGCATTCTCAATCTCAGAAGTATGTCTATGAGTACCTATAGCATAAGCACTTATATTTTCATCTATCTCTGTAAATTGTGTAATCTTTTTAACTCCACTTCCAGCACCACTAATACCTGATTTTGCATCAATTATTATTCCCTGCTTTTTTATTATCCCCTCTGCAAAAGCAGGCCAGATCCCAAGTAAAGAAGCTGTTGGATAACAACCAGGATTTGCTATCAATTTTGCCCCTTTTATTTCTTTCTTATTTATATCCGCAAGGCCATAAACTGCTTTTATTAAGTACTCTGGATATCTGTGTTTAATATCATACCATTCTTCATAAATCATGGGATTTTTATAGCGGAAATCACCACTTAAATCTATCACCATAAGACCCTTTTTGAAAAGCTCTATAACAATATCCTGTGATATACCATGAGGAAGTGCTGTAAAAACAATATCAGAATCAACAATATCATCAATTTTGTATTTTTTTAGTATATACCTATTATCGGAAAATTGCGGATAAATATCTCTAAGAAGCTCCCCTTGATGACTGCGTGAATATAAATCAACACTTTCTATTTCTGAATGATTATTTAATAATCTAAAAAGTTCTATACCTGCATAACCTGTTACACCAATAATACTTGCTTTCATTTTTTATCCCCTTTCTATATATAAATAGCAAAAATCCCGCCTCTATTGAGAGACGGGATTTTAACCCGTGTTACCACCCTTATTGACACATTTAAAACAATATAAATATGTCCACTCTTATTTAATAACGGTAAAAACCGTATCCCCCTACTAATTATTCAGAGGATATTCTCCAGGGTGCGTTTCAGGTAAAATGATTAACCAGGCTTCCACCTTCTCTGGCTCGCTATAAATCAATGATACCCTGATCTCCCTTTCTTAGAATATTCCTATATTAATTATTCATTAATTTTTATAATTATACAATATAATTCCCAACAATGCAAGATAAATATTTAAATAAAATTAATAATTCTTGCTCCGGGCCCATTTAAATAATTCCTTAAAAGAGGCATTTTTACCATACATCAACATTCCCACTCTAAATATCTTGGCTGCCAGACGTACCAACAGATAATTCGCAACAAGCAACAATACAATAGTTAAAGCTATCTCTAGCATAGAAGGAGAAGTAAAACCTAATCTAATTAGCATGGTGGTTGGGGTAGTAAAGGGGATATAGGATAACAACTTACTGACTGTCCCATTAGGATTGTTGATAATTATACTAGTAAAATACACGGGGATAATAGGAATAATAACCAGGATACCTGTAGACTGGCTCCCAGACTGAGCTTCTTTCATACCTGCACCAACAATAGCATTGATACTGGCTGTCAAGATAAATCCCAGGATAAAATAGATAATCATATAGAGGGTTTTTGTGTTAAGCAAAGGAAAAATCGAAAAGGAAAAAAAGTATTTACCAACAACAATTGCTGCTGTTGACCAAATAGTAATCTGAATTAAGCCCATGATACCATAGCCGATAACTTTACCAGTCATTAGACTTCTGGAGTTTATTGAAGAAAGAATTAGCTCTACTATCCTGTTGCTCTTTTCTGTAATAATACTTTGCATCAAGGTTCCACCTGAGAACATGGAAGCAAATACCATTAACATTGCCAGCCCCAGGGGTAAGAACATACTAGCAAAACCAGCTTTCCCTTCTCTTCCCAGAGGCCTGGCTGCAAGCTCTACACTCTTTGTTAGCTGGTAGATCTCTTCTGGCTGATAGCCTCTTGCTTTTAATCTCTTATCGATAATGATAGAATCAAGAATATTTTCCATAGTTTCATTTTCCAGACCATCTAAATCAGTGAAGTAATAGTAGACCCTGTTAACCGCAATGA
>CAZOON010000115.1:0-5510 GCA_964581445.1 uncultured Halanaerobiales bacterium
TGGCCTGTGCTGGCAGTATATTATTAATGAAGACAGGGTAAAACCGGAATTTGTAGTGATTACTGAGCCAACTTCCTGTAATATATATCGCGGACATCGGGGAAGAATGGAAATTAAGATAACAACTCATGGAGTAAGTTGTCATGGCTCTGCCCCTGAAAGAGGGGATAATGCTATATATAAAATGGCTCCAATCATTAATGAATTGAAGGCCTTACATCCAAATCTCAAAAAAGATGATTTTCTGGGGAAAGGATCTTTGACTGTTTCAGAAATTTTCTTTAGCTCACCTTCTCGTTGTGCAGTTGCCGATGCTTGCTCCATATCTATTGATAGAAGACTAACAGCTGGTGAGACCTGGGAATATGCCCTGGAGCAAATCAATAATCTGCCTGCTGTTAAATCGGCAGGGGCAGAAGTAGAATTATATACCTATGAAAGGCCTTCTTATACAGGCCTGAGATATCCTATTGAGTCTTTTTTTCCAACCTGGGTTATAGAAGAAGACCACCCTGTTACTGAAACTGCTGTTGAAGCTTATAAAGGTTTATTTAAAGAAGAGCCCCTTGTGGATAAATGGACATTTTCTACTAATGGAGTAACAATTATGGGTAGACACGGTATTCCCTGTGTTGGATTCGGACCCGGTCATGAAGACCAGGCCCATGCACCAAATGAAAAAACCTGGAAGGATGAGCTAGTTAAAGCTGCCGCAATGTATGCAGCTATTCCAGTGATTTTTGCTAATAAATATTCAGAACAGATGCCAGAGAAAACAGAAAATCAGGTATAAAGAGGGAGGTTAATTATGCAAACAAGATTTAAGGGTAAACATTTTATCACCCTTCAGGAATGGACAAAAGAAGAGATTGAAACACTTTTAGAGGTTTCCTATGATCTTAAAAAGAAATTTGCTATGGGGATTGACACACCTTATTTACAGAATAAAACTGCTATGTTGATGTTTTTTGAACAATCAACCAGAACAAGGAATTCTATGGAAGCAGGTCTGGCTCAATTGGGAGGACATGCAAATTTTCTTGATACCAGTACTATGCAGGTATCACACGGTGAAGTGGCCAGAGATACTGCGATTATATTGGGTAGTTTTGGACATGGCCTGGCCTGTCGGAATTGTATCTGGGAGATTGGGAATAAATATCTTCGTAGCCTGGCAAAATATTCATCTGTTCCTGTAATGAACCTTCAGGACGATTTGTATCACCCCATGCAGGGTATCGCTGATTTAATGACGATTGATGAAAAGAAAAAGGAAATGGATAATTTAAAGGTTTCTGTTATCTGGGCCTATGCTACAAGTCATAAAAAGCCAATATCTGTTCCTTTAACTCAGGTACTTCTATTTCCCCGTTTTGGAATGGATGTGACTCTGGCCTATCCTGAGGGTTATGATTTGCCTGACTGGGTGATTGAGCAGGCAGAAGAGAATGCCAAAAAGCATAGTGGTAGTTTGACTATTACTCATAATATGGAAGAGGCCTATAATGATGCTGATGTTGTTATTCCTAAAAACTGGGGGAGTTGGGTAAATAACCAGAGTGATGAAGTGGTAGATGATATGCTTGAATCATATAAAGGATGGAAATGTACTGAAGATATGATGGCCCTTGCTGCTGATGATGTTATTTATATGCATGCTTTACCTGCTGACAGGGGTAATGAAGTTGAAGATTCAGTAATAGATGGTCCCAATTCAGTGGTTTATGATGAAGCAGAAAATAGACTTCACACTGCTAAAGCTGTAATGACCCTTACCATGGGGGGGAAGTAATCTAAAGATTTTTGGGGGTCCCTTCTGAGGGATTCCCCTGCTTTTAATTTAAAGATAATAGTTATGAGGTGCTATAATGGATAATAATAATTCTAATAAATTGAAAATTGCCTTAATTCAGATGAATGTGGCTGATAATAAAGATAATAATTTGACTAAAGCTAAAAAAATGATTATTGAGGCAAGCGAAAAAGGTGCAAAATTAGTAATTTTACCAGAAATGTTTAATTGCCCCTATCAAACAGATCAATTTCCTGTTTATGCAGAAAAGGAAGGTGGCCATAGCTGGCAGCTTTTATCGGATTTAGCGAGGGAGAAAGCTATATATTTAATTGGAGGTTCTGTACCTGAACTTGATAATAAAAAAATTTATAATACATCTTATATTTTTAATGATGAAGGGAAATTAATAGCTAAACATAGAAAAGTGCATTTATTTGATATAGATATTGAAGGAGGACAGAGCTTTAAAGAATCTGACACTTTAAATGCCGGTAATTCAGCAACTGTATTTTCGACACCATTTGGTAAAATTGGTGTAGTTATATGTTATGATTTTCGTTTTCCGGAATTAATAAGATTAACTGTTCAAAAAGGTGCCAGAATGATTATAGTACCCGGGGCATTTAATATGACTACTGGACCGGCTCACTGGGAAATATTGTTCAGGACAAGGGCTGTAGATAATCAGGTCTTTACAGTAGGGGTAGCCCCTGCCAGGAATGAAAAGGGCAATTATATATCATATGGTAATTCTCTGATAGTTGATCCCTGGGGAGAGGTGATGGCTCGCATGGGAGGAGAAGAGGGAATTATTATTAAAGAGATTGATTTTAAAAAAGTAAATAAAATTAGAAATGAATTACCTTTATTAAAACATTTAAGATATGATATATATTAATTTTCTTTTAAGAAGGGATTTTCACAAAATTATTGAATATTAATTTATTGGTATATTAAGTACCAAAATATATTTAGATATTTTTTTAATAAAAAAAGGGGGAAGAAAATGAGAAGATTTACAGTTTTATTTCTTGTATTAGTATTGGCTGGAATATTAATTTTTAGCGGAATAGTTTCGGCAAAAGAAGAGTTAAAAATAGGTCTTGTTTATATTGGTCCTGTTGGTGATGCGGGATGGACATATGCACATGACCTGGGAAGACAATATATTGAAGAAAAGTTCCCGGAAGTAGAAACTACATATATTGAATCTGTACCAGAGGGGTCAGAATCTATTTCTGTAATTAAATCTCTGGCAAGAAAAAAATATGATATTGTTTTCACTACAAGTTTTGGTTATATGAACCCAACTATTCAGGTAGCTGCTGAGTATCCTGATACTGTTTTTGAACATTGCTCTGGTTATAAAACTGCTGAAAATGTTGGTACCTATTTTGGCAGGATGTATCAGGCCCGTTATTTAACTGGTATTGTTGCCGGATCAATGACTGAAAGCAATACAATTGGATATGTTGCTGCCCATCCCATACCAGAGGTAATCAGGGGTATAAATGCCTTTACTCTTGGAGTTAAATATGCAAATCCTGAGGCAAAGGTTAATGTTGTCTGGACAAACACCTGGTATGATCCCGGTATTGAAAAAGAGGCTGCTATAAGTTTGCTTGACATTGGTGCAGATGTTATAGCTCAACACCAGGATACACCTGCTCCTCAACAGGCAGCGGAAGAGCGTGGAGTTTACAGTATTGGTTATAATGTAGATATGGCTAAATTTGCCCCAGAGGCTCATTTGACTGCACCTGTATGGGACTGGGGAATTATTTATGAAGATATAGTTGAAAAAGTTATGGATGGCAGCTGGAAAACTCATGAAACCTGGTGGGGTTTGAAGGAAAATGCTGTTGATATTGCCCCCTTTGGCCCTATGGTAACAGACGATGTAAAAGCGAAGGTTGCCGGGGCAAGAGAGGCAATAATTAGTGGTGACTTAGATGTTTTTGGTGGAGCAATTAAGGATCAGGATGGAAATATAGTAGTTCCTGCCGGGGAAAACATGACAGATTTGGAAATGTTGCAGATGAATTTCTTTGTTGAGGGTGTTATTGGTCATCTTCCAGAAAATTAATTAACTTAATACGGGGGCTTTTGCCCCCGTAAAAGAGTTTTTAGGGAAGGATGAAAAAATGAAGAAGGAATTAATCCTGGAAATGAAAAATATTAAAAAAAATTTCCCTGGAGGCGTAATTGCAAATGATAAAGTTGATCTGAAGATAAAAAAAGGCGAAATTCATGCCCTTTTAGGAGAAAATGGGGCCGGAAAATCTACTTTGATGAATATACTTTATGGGCTTTACCAACAGGATGAGGGAGAAATAATTTTTAATCATAAAAAAGTTGATATTAGTTCACCTAATGATGCTATAGAACTCGGTATAGGTATGGTTCATCAACATTTTACTCTTGTGCCTTCATTTTCAGTTGCAGAAAATATAATTCTGGGTTTAAAAGATGAAGGTTTAAAACCCGATATGAGAGCCATTAATAAAAAAATAGAAGTGCTTGGAAATAAATATGGTCTAAAAATAGACCCTGAGGCTAAAGTCTGGCAGCTTTCTGTGGGGGAAAAACAGAGGGTTGAAATTTTAAAACTTCTTTATCGTGAAACTGAATTATTAATTATGGATGAGCCGACAGCAGTACTTACACCACAGGAAAGTGATTTTCTTTTTAAAACCTTAAAAAAGATGGTGAATGAAGGGAAATCAATTATCTTTATTACTCATAAAATGGAAGAAGTAATGAATATTACTGATAGGGTTAGTGTTTTAAAAAAGGGCAAAGTTGTTGGTAATTATACTACTGCAAATACTAATTCAAATGAACTTGCCAATGCTATGGTAGGAAGGACTATAATCTTTGATATAAAAAAAGATAAAATTAAAAAAGGCAATACAGTATTAAAACTTGAAAATGTAAAGGCTTTAAATGATAAAAAGCTTTCTGCATTAAAGGGAATATCACTTGAGCTTGCTGAAGGAGAAATACTTGGTATAGCGGGAGTAGCCGGTAATGGTCAACGAGAATTGGCTGAAGTAATAAGTGGTATGAGAGCTCCTTACTCCGGGAGAATTTTTTTAAAAAACAAAGAAATAACAGATTATTCTACAAGAAAGAGAATTAGAGAGGGTTTGAGCTTTATACCTGAAGACCGGCTAGATATGGGGATATCCCCTGGTATGTGTGTTAAAAATAATTTAATATTAAAGGATTATTTTAATGATATTTTTTGCAATTATGGATTTATACTTGCTGAAGATAAAATTTGTGGTTTTGCAGAAGAAATGGTGAAAAAATATAATATACTTACTCCTGATATTGATACAAGGTCAAGTTTACTTTCAGGTGGGAACATTCAAAAATTAATCCTGGCAAGAGAATTATCAAGTAATCCAGATTTTATTCTTGCTGTACACCCTACACGTGGTCTTGATATTGGTGCTATAGAATTTGTTTATGATATTTTGTTAAATCATAACTGTGATAATTATGATTTTAAACAATATTTAATATCAAGATATATAAATTTTATACCAAGTAGAGTAATAGATAAAAAATTATCATCTGATTATGTAGATTGTGTGATAAATATAATTTACTCTAAGTTGTAAGTATTTACACATTTTTAAAAATTTAGTAAACTATTCCACAAACCTTCAAGTATTGATCAGGAAGTTTTGTTGAGAAATTTTCAAAA
>CAZOON010000116.1:0-5506 GCA_964581445.1 uncultured Halanaerobiales bacterium
GCATCACTCATATCACTACCTAAAAAATAGTTTGCTTCTACAGCAAGTCTCGGCACTTCTCTGCTAATAATATCTGCTTTAATAATTCTCATAAAAATCCCCCTGAATTGCATTTTATTTAATTATTTTTAAATTTGAGTTATAATACTTTCTATGTTTATTTACTTTTATCAAATCATTTTTATGGGAAACAGTAATAATAGGAAATTTCAAACCTTTTATTATTACATATTCATCATCAAAACTAGTAACTTTAAATAACACACTTGATTTATTTTTTCTAAAAACGATATCTCCCATCTTTATTCTCATAAAAATCCCTCCTGAATAATAAATATTTTTCAGTCAGGATGATTATGATTATTACTTAATATATATAATAATCTTCCTTTTTCTATTTTAATCCAGGCCTTGTTAGTATTAATAATATTACTTATACCCCGGCTATTAAATCTATAAAGTGTTTCATTATTCAGGGGATATTCAAAACCAAAATTACTAATACCTGTTGTTTTATAATCAAGAGAAATTAGTGATAAAATATTATTTCTATTTGCATGATATTCTTTATAACCATCAATTAAACCTACTTCAATCCCGGGTTCTTTTATAATTGCTTTAAGATTATTAATTTGAGCATATTCTAAAAGATTAATATTTGCAAATTGCTGGTCCAATCTTCCTCCAATGGAACCTGTAATAACAATATCTTCAAAATTATTATCAAAACAATATTTTATTGCTAATTCTCCATCACTTGCATCTTTTTTTGTACTATATTTTAAAATATCGACATTTTTTTTCTTATAATAATCAAGAATCTCACTATCAAGGGAATCCAAATCACCAATTATTAAATTAGGTAAGATATTTAAACTTTTAAATAAGCGACTTCCTCCATCAACTGCTATATAAAAATACGGCTCCTCAAAAATAATATTCTTATATGACACTAAATTATCATCAAATATCCCATTAAGAACAATTATAGTTTTTTTAAATTTCATTTAAATCAATCCAATTAAATATTTTTATTTATTAACAACATTAATAAATTCATTTAATGTTGTTGTAGGGTTTTCACTTTTAAATATTGCAGACCCTGCTACAATAACATCTGCTCCAGCATTAATAACTTCTTTAACATTATTTAATTTAATACCACCATCTACAGATATTTTATAATTATATGCTTTTTGCATTTTTAAATCCTTTAAATGTCTTATCTTATCTAAAGAACTTTTGATAAACTTTTGACCTCCAAATCCTGGATTTACAGACATAATTAATATTAAATCTAAATCATCAAGTACATAATGAATACTATCAATACTTGTAGCTGGATTTAAAGCTACACCTGCCCTACAGTTTAAGTCTTTTATTTTTTGTATGAGACGATGCAGGTGATTTGTAGCTTCTACATGTATAGTAATCAAATCACTACCTGCTTCAGCAAAGCTTTTAATATATTTTTCAGGATTTTCTATCATAAGATGAGTATCAAATAATAAATCACTTTTTGATCTTATATCTGAAATCAAGCCGGGTCCAAAAGTTATATTAGGAACAAAAGCCCCATCCATAACATCCAGATGAAGATAAGTAGCATTTTCAACTTTTTTTAGTTCTTCTGAAAGTTTACTAAAATTTGCTGCTAATAATGAGGGTGAAATCTCAATCATAATTACACTTCCTATTCTTTAATTCTTTATAAAAATTCAGGTAACTATTATATCTTCTTTTTGAAATTAAGTCCTGATTAACTGCTTTTTTTATTGCACAATCTGGTTCATGTGTATGACTACATGTGTTGAATTTACATTTATTTTGAAAAACATTGAATTCTGGAAAAAAATATTTTAAATCATCTACTAATATATTTTTAATATTTAATGATGTAAAACCTGGAGTATCAGCTAACCAGTTATTATTATATAAGGGTAATAATTCAACATGTCTGGTTGTATGAATCCCTTTCTTTAATTTACTACTTACTTTATTTGTAGGAAGATTAAGATCATCACATAAACGGTTTATTAAACTTGTTTTCCCAACACCTGACGGCCCGGTCAGAACCATAATATCATCTTTTAAATAATTTTTTAGTTCATTTATACCCTGACCATCTTTTGCACTTATAAAAAAAACATTATATCCAGCCCTGGTATAATCATATATTTTATTAATTAGAATATTATCACCTTTAAGCTTCTTATCCATTTTATTAATTATAATTACTGGATTAAGACCACTGGCCTCAATAGCAATAATAAACCTATCAAGCAACAATAAATTAAGGTCTGGCTCATGTAAAGAATGTGTAATTAAGACCTTATCAACATTTGCAACATGTGGTCTTGGTAATAAATTATTACGTTTATATGTTTCTTCAACAATTTTATTATTATATTCAACATAATCACCGGGGTAAATTTTTTTTTTAATTTTCCCCCTGATATTTGCCATTATTATATTCTGCTCTTTATCTGCAACAAAAAAATATCCCCCAAGAGTCTTAGTAATTATCCCCTTCATTATGCCCCCTTAATTATTACTCTTTTATTTCATGCTCAAAAACTAATAAATCATCTTTATATATTTCATATCTAGTTTCTCCAACACTATTTATTATCTGTACAATTTTATCCCCAGGTCTGTGTAGTTTTTTATAAATAAGATCTCTTCCATTATCATCAATAACTACTATACTAATTTCCTGAACATCATTACCCTGTATAGGATAACTAATCCTTCTGGTATAAATAACATTATTTTTATTATTAATCAGTCCACTACTTACAGTCAAATCAATTTTACTATTCTCAGGAATATTTTCACCTGCTTTATATTCCTGTTTAGCAACTTGACCTATTTTAAATCTTTTAGTTTTTTCAAGAGATATATTAGCTATTACTAAATTACTTGATTTTAATATATCACTAGCCTCTTTTCTATCAAGCCCTATAAGATTAGGGACCTCAACCATATTAGGGGCTTCACCTTTACTAACAACAAGATTAACATTTTCATCACTTTTTATCTCACTATCAGGTTTTGGCTCTTGAGAAATTATAATATTTTCAGAAATATCATTATCATAAACATACTTAATCTCACCAATATTAATTTTTTGATTCTCTAAAATAATTTTAGCCTGTCGCAAAGCTTTATCACGTAAATCTGGAAGTTTTATAATTCTTGCTCCCTTACTGACAGTAACAATAATTGAGCGAGTTTGTCGGACTCTTTCTCCCTCAACAGGGAATTGTGAAATAATTTTCCCTTTTTCTATATCGGAATGAAAAACTTCATTTTGAATTTCTATATCCAGACCTACCTGAGAAATAACTTCCCTGCCTTCTTTATAATCCATTCCAACTATTTTTGGAACTTCAACAACTGGTACATCCATATATTTTAAATATAATACCGAAAAAATTGCAATTGAAAGGCCAATAAAAATAAGAAATATTAATAACCAGATTGGCCATTTTTTAGATTCTTTAGTAATTTTTTCATCAGGCTCAGTTAAATATTTTCTGATTTTTTTATCATTAATTTTTGACTTTTTTTTCTGAATATCTGTTTTTCTTAATACTTTAATATCTTCATTTCTTGACATAATTAGAGTGGTATCAGAATCACCATTATAAGAATTCAGATTCTTTAAAGCAGCAACAATTGATTCACGCATTTCTTTTGCACTCTGAAATCTTGCTTCCGGATCTTTTGCCAGTGCTTTCATTACAATATTTTCAACTTCTTCAGGAATATTTGAATTTAATAGTGATGGTTTACGTGGCTTTTTTTGTATATGTTTTAAAGCAACTGATATAGGACTATCCCCCTTGAAAGGGACCTCACCAGTAAGCATTTCATATAAAACTACACCAACAGAATATAAATCTGAATGAGTTTTTATTTCTCCACCACGTGCCTGCTCAGGAGAAAAATAATGAGCACTCCCAATAATAGTATCTGTAATGGTCATTGTTGTTGAAGTAATAGCTCTTGCTATTCCAAAATCAGTAACTTTAACCTGTTTATCAGGATTAATTAAAATATTATGAGGTTTTATATCACAATGAATTATATTATTTTTATGGGCTACAATCAATGCTGAGCAAATTTGATTTGCAATATCCAGGGATTCAGCAATACTCAACTTTTTTCTTTCATTAATAAGAGATTTTAAATCTTTACCTGCAATATTTTCCATAACAAGATAATGATAATTTCCTTCTCTACCAATATCAAAAATACTTACTACATTAGGGTGAGATAATCTTGCAACAGCTTTAGCTTCATGTTTAAACTTTTTTATAAAATCCTTATCAGAAGCATATTCTGGCCTAAGCATTTTCAAGGCGACTTTTCTATCAAGTAATAAGTCATGTGCCTCATATACTATTGCCATACCGCCTTTTCCATGTTCTTTTATAATTTTATATCTATTATTCAATATTTTCCCAACCATAAGTTCACCTCATAAATCAATTAATTAATGCGGCAATAAAGGTAATATTATCAATTCCACCTTTATTAAGGGCTTCTTTTCCCAATACATTACTTATATCATCTATATTTAAATTATTATTTAACAATATTTTTTTAATATCTTCTTTTTTTAACATATCACTTAAACCATCAGTACAAAAAATAAGTATATCATTTTCTTGTAATAATATTTTTTTTATCTGAATATTTAAATTCGACTCTACACCAAGAGCCTGTGTTAAAATATGTTTTTGAGGATGATAAAAGGCCTCTTCCTGTTTAATTTTCTTATCATCAACGTACTTCTGTACAAGAGTATGATCCTTTGTTTCCAACGACAAATTATTTTCTCTAAACAAATATATTCTACTATCACCAATATGTCCAATATAAAGATAATTATTAATTATAATTCCCATGGAAAGTGTTGTTCCCATTCCTCTATATGAAGAATTATTATTAGCTCTTTCAAATATGTTTTTATTTGCTTTTCTAATAGCTTTTTCTATCTGCATAAATATATCTTCTTCAAAATTTAAGGAAAATTTATTAATTTCATCAATTGCAATCTTACTCGCTACTTCTCCAGCCTGGTGACCACCCATTCCGTCAGCTACAACTAGCAAAGGATAAGGTTTTTCTTTTATTAAATAGCTATCTTCATTATTTTCTCTTATCTTGCCCTTATCATAAAAAATACGGAATTGCATAAAATCACCCCTTAATTTACTCTTTTTCTCAATTGGCCACAGGCAGCTTTAATATGAGTGCCTCTCTCTTTTCTTAAAGTTGTATTAATATTATTATTTTTTAATATGGATTCAAATTTTTTTATTCTTTCCTCTTCTGGCCTTTCGAGACTTAACTCTTTTACCGGATTTAGTGGAATAAGATTTACATGACAATTAAAACTTTTTAATAATCTTACTAGTTCTTTAGCATTTTTTTCAGAGTCATTTATTTTTTTTATTAAAACATATTCAAAAGTTACTCTTCGATTTGTTTTATT
>CAZOON010000117.1:0-3934 GCA_964581445.1 uncultured Halanaerobiales bacterium
TTATTTTTTTTATGCCTTTTTTAAATTCTAATAAGCCCCGGATTAAATTCTGGTCAAGTTTTGTAAAAGGTATATAATCTATATTATAATTTTTGAATTCGGCCAGGCGGGGGCCAGGTGGTGCTAAGAGAATAATATTATATTTATCTTTAAATCCTTTTATTAATTCTAACACATGAGTTTCTGTCCCACCTTTATCTAAATAAGGTAGTATATATACAATACTTTTCATCTGTGACTCCTTTAGGGTAAATATTATTATTTTATACATTACTTAGATATTCAACAAAAAAAAAATATTTCCTTCAATATTGAGTATGAACCTAATTAAGTATTATCCAGATATTACATACTGGAAAGCATTTACGCTAATTCTATCCAATGGTATAATTAGACCTGGATGGGAGAGGTGTAAATGTTTATTTTGCTTTCAGACTATAAAAAACAATTAATAATACTATTTATTTTAACCATCCTATTGGGTAGTTTTCTGGTGAAAACAGGTGGCTATATTAGTGATAAATATTTTTCCCGGATGGTAAGTGGACTTATTGGAGAATATGGAGAATATGACCTTTTATTTATCTTATCTATAGAAAAAGAAGATATTGCAATTGAACAGATAAATAAAGTTATTGAATTAAAATATCGGGGGGCAGTATTGAAAAAAGGCCCCAGAGTGGTTGGAAGCAGCAATTATTTGTTGAAACTGCCTGATGAGTATCATAATCAGGAGATATATTCAACTCTTCATAAAAATTTTTCTGATATTCCTGGAATGATGAGCAAAACTATTATTAGTGAGCCACGCCTTTCGGTGAGAGGGTTTCGTGGTGAAACTTATAGTATTATCAGGCCAGCTATTGAAGAAATTGAAGGTGTTGACTATTTTTATCGAATAAGTGATGGTATTGATTTAGTTTTAGAAGAAGCTGAAGATATAAATAGTGTAAAAGAAGGACTCACAAAAGTTTTAAATAAATATCAAATCCTGGAAATAAGGTATCCCCTTAATCAACATTCAGAGGAGCTTGAGCCCTTAAGAAAGGAAATTATTGATCTGCTAGAAGAAGAATCAGATATTAATGGCGTACATGATATTACCAGAAATGTGGAATCAGATAGGGTTTCACTATTAAAAAGTCTAAATCAAATGAAGACTTTTTTACTCTCATATGCAACAAAAGTAAGTATTGAAAATACCGGTCAAAAGCAATTTTCAATTGGTAGTGAATTAATAATACCAGGAGGAGAACAAGAAGACCTTATACTGGAAGTTATTGATTTTGATGAAAAAACAATAAATGCTATTATTCAGAGAGGTGAAATTAAGACATCAGATATAAAGGTATATTATCGTAATGAAGATGGAAGCCCGGGTATCTATCTGGGGGCAGGCTCTGTAAATAATCCCCGGCAGAATCTGGCTGATACACTTACCAAACTGAATGAAATCACACCAAAATTAAATGTATTTTTAGAGCAAAGTGAGCTATTAATAAATTATTCAGATACAATAGCAAATGACCTTGCAGAAATAAATAAGGGGCTTAGTGGGCTGGAAGAAAGCAGTGTTAAACTAAGTACGAGCCTCGAAGAATGGAATGAAAAAAATCTTTCCCTTTTTCTGCAGGAATTATTAGGTATACTTGATGAAATTAAAGCAAGCAGTGGAAATCTTGATCAAATTCAGGTGGAGCTTGTAAAAACCAGTAATACCTTAAAAGAAGTTTCAGGCCAGATTGAGGAGAAGTTAATCTATGTACCGAGAAATAATGAAATATATAAGCAGTTGAATAGTTTGAAAGAGTTTTCCCTGAAATTATCGACTGCACTTGATAATAACTATGATGAGGTAAACAATAAGGTTTCTGATATGGATACCTTACTCATGTCTATTGATGACTGGCAAATAAAAATCAATTCTTTGCTAAATATGGAAGATATCCTTACTGATGGAGCCAGTTGGGAGGAGATTGATAGTATAATAAAAAGTGTTGAAGAGGCAAACGATAATTTAGATACTGAAGAATTAGAAAAGAAATTGCTTTCAATACAGGAAATTCTTTATGATATTAAAACAACTCAGCTTCCATTGGTTCTGGAGCAACTTAAATATATACAGGGCTCATTGCCGGATTTAGAAGAAAAAGAGATCATTGAATCTGTTAATCTTATTGATAAATATCTTGCCGGGCAGGTGATACCTGGTGATAATATTCAGCTTCTAATAGATGGTGATTATAATAGCAGGAGATTAAATTCAAAGATATTAAATATTGTTAATAATTCTACTGTAAGTATCTATAATATGGAGTCAGGTTATCTACAGACAAATCCGCGGGGTGAGGTTTTAAATATTCTCAGGCAGATTAAAGCTGTGATATCTACAATTATTGCTTTAATATTTACTTTATTAATAATGATTTTTGATCAGTCTTTATTTATTAGTGTTATCAGATTGAACAGAGGGAATGGACTAATTTATGGATTTGTTAGTGGAGGACTTATATTTACTTTAATTTATTTAATTGCCGGGGTTAACTTCCCCTATTTAAATATTTATGTAAATCTTTTAATTGGTGGATTAACTGGTTTAATTATTGCCCTTATTTCAACAATGCTTAATCCGGTAAGTAAAGAAGAATGGGAGGCAGGAGAGGCTCTTGGTTTTTCCTTTTCAGAGATTATGCAGGAGATTATCATACCTGCAGGAAAACCGGGTTTATTATATCTTATTAATTATCCTGAAATAATATTTAAATAATTCAAGGGGTGGAGCTTGTGTTAAGTATTAAGAACTTGCAAAAATCATACCATGGTGATATAGTTTTAGATAATGTGAGTATTGAACTTGAAGCAGGAGAAATAGTTGTTATTATGGGCCCGAGTGGTTGTGGAAAATCTACTTTTATCCGTTGTATAAATAATCTTGTAAAGGCTGATAGTGGAGAAATATTTTTTAATGACAGGGCTGTTCATTTAGCAAATAAAAATGAACTTCAGAAAATAAGGCTTGACATTGGTTTTATTTTTCAACATTTTAACCTTGTTTCACGATTGAATGTTAAACAGAATGTTGCTATGGGTTTGATAAAAAAAGGTTTAAGTATTAAGCAAGCATATAAAAAGGCCTATCTGGCTCTTGGAGATGTAAAATTGAGGGATAAGGCAGAGGCAAGGGTAGATAAATTGAGTGGTGGAGAGAAACAGAGGGTTGGTATAGCCAGGGCCCTGGTTATGGAGCCAGAGCTAATTTTAATGGATGAGCCTACAGCTTCTCTTGACCCGATACTGGTAAGAGATGTGCTTGATATAATAGAGAGCATAGTTAGAGAGAAAAGTAATACTTCGATGATTATTGTAACTCATGAGGTTGCTTTTGCCAGGCGTGTAGCTGACAGGGTTTTTTTTATGGATAAGGGTAAATTTATTGAATCAGGTAAGCCTGATAATGTTTTTGACAATCCAGAATCCTGGATAGGCAAAAAGTATAAAAAAATAATTAATTATAAATAAATTTTATCGATTGCAGGATTTTTGTCATAATTTCTTGAATTTCAATATATCTCGATAAATTTAATATTTTATGGAAATAAACTGAAAGGATGAAATAATTTGACAGGAGAGGCTCAAAACACTATAGATAAAACGATAAGTTTTTCGGGCGTTGGGCTCCATAATGGCAAGGAAGTTAATATTACTTTAAGGCCGGCTGATGTTAATACAGGTATTATCTTTCGCAGGGTTGATCTCCCCGGAAACATTGAAATAGCAGCTGATCCCTGGCAGGTAGTATCTACCAGAAGATGTACAAGCATAGGAATTAAAGATACTGAGATGACAGTTCATACCATTGAACATATGATGGCTGCTTTCTGGGGTATGGGAATAGATAATTTACTTATAGATATAGATGGGGCAGAAACACCTG
>CAZOON010000117.1:3944-5501 GCA_964581445.1 uncultured Halanaerobiales bacterium
AGTGCTTATCCTTTTATTGAAATATTACAGGATGCTGGAATAAAAGAACAGGAAAGAGAGAGAGATATTAAGTCTATAAAAAATCCTGTCTGGGTGAGAAGGGGCCATATGTATATGACCATACTTCCCTATGACGGTTTTAAAATTACCTATACCCTGGATTATGATCATCCTGTTATAGGTACACAATTTTTTGAATTTGATATGGATGAAGATTCCTTTATTGACGATATTGCAAAAGCCAGGACCTTTGGATTTGCCAGAGAGGTAAAGATCTTACACAATAAAGGGCTTGCCCTGGGTGGAAGCCTGGATAATGCGGTTTTAATAGGGGATGATGAAACGGTTAACCCTTTGAGATATCCGGATGAATTTGTACGTCATAAAATATTAGATCTTATAGGAGATATGGCCCTTAATGGTTTTATAAGGGGACATATCATTACAGTTAGATCAGGGCATTCACTTCATGTGGAGCTGGCCCAGGAGATTAATAAAAAATTACGAGAAGAGGAGGTTGATTTTTAGTGTATGATATTAAGGAAATTCAATCAATAATTCCCCATCGCTATCCTTTTTTACTTGTTGATAGAATTGAATCTTTAGATCCAGGGAAAAAAGTTCTTGGCATTAAAAATGTTACAATTAATGAAGAATTTTTTCAGGGTCATTTTCCGGGAGAGCCAATTATGCCAGGAGTATTGATAATAGAATCCATGGCTCAAATAGGCGGTTTTTTAATGTTACATAGCATAGAAGACCCACAAAAGGTATTGCCGTTTTTTGCCAGTATTGATAAGGCACGTTTTCGTAGTCCTGTTGTACCAGGAGATACCTTAAAAATTGAGGCGGAAATGATCAAAATGAAAGGTAAGGTTGCAAAGATAAGAGCTAAAGGATTTGTTAAAGATAATATGGTAAGTGAAGCAGAATTAATGTTTATTATGCAGGATAAATAAGAAAGGGGCTTGATTGGTTTGGAGTCAAGAAAAAGAGCAAAGATTCTCCAGATAGCTGATGTACATGAAACAGCAATAATTTATCCAGGAGCAAAGATAAACCGAAATGTTGAAATAGGCCCTTATAGTATAATTGGTGAAAATGTTGAAATTGGTGAGGGAAGCAAAATAGGCCCACATGTAGTAATTGATGGGTGGACCAGTATAGGTAAAAACAATCAAATATTTCACGGGGCATCTATTGGCATGATACCACAGGATTTGAAATTTGAAGGAGAAAAAAGTTTTGTCAATATTGGGGATAACAATATTATCAGAGAAAATGTTACTATTCATCGTGGTACAGAGGAAGGCGGAAGTGAAACAAGGATAGGTAATAATAATTTAATAATGGCTTACTGTCATGTTGCTCATGATTGCCAGTTAGGCAATAATATTATTATGTCCAATGCTGTCAACTTTGCCGGTCATGTATATATTGAAGATAATGCAGTAGTTGCAGGTCTTACAGGGGTTCATCAATTTGTAAGGGTAGGCAAGATGGCTATGATTGGAGCACATTCCAAGCTTGTTAAAGATGTCCCACCCTATATTCTGG
>CAZOON010000118.1:0-5500 GCA_964581445.1 uncultured Halanaerobiales bacterium
AAATGCTGGCAAGGGAGTACCAGTTATACCATTAATGGGTTTTCCAGGAATACAACTTAGCAATACAACTATAAAAGAAAATTTAGAAAATGCAGAAATCCAATATGAAAGTCTTAAACAACTATATAAAAAATTTCAGCCTGATGGTATGTTTATAATGATGGATTTAACTATAGAAGCTGAGGCGCTGGGTTTGGAAACATTAAAACCTAAAAATTCTTCTTTTACTATAGTAGATCACCCAATAAAAAGCAAAGAGGATTTGGAAAAATTAAAATTGCCAGATATAAATAAAGCTACAAGAATGCCTTTAATGCAGGATGTAGTAAAAAAATTAAATAAAAATTTAGAATGTGATACTTTAGCTTATGTCACAGGTCCTTTTACTCTTACAGGTCTGCTGCAGGGAGCAAGTGCAGCAATGAAAAATGTACTTAAAAAGCCTGAACTTGTAAAAGAGATATTAGAATTTTCTACTAAAGTTATAAAAGCATACGGCAATTCATTAATAAATGCTGGTGTAGATATGATCTGTATACTTGAGCCTACTGCAACCGGGCTTTCTCCTCAACAATTTATGAATTTTTCTGGAAAATATATTAAAATATTAGAAAAAGAATGGGAAGTGCCGGTTATTTTGCATATATGTGGGGACACAACTATGTTAATTGAAAAAATGGTAGAGATCAACTGTGCTGGAATTAGTCTGGATTATATGGTTGATTTAAAAGAAGCAGACCAAAAAATACCTGAAGATATTATGATTATTGGTAATGTTGATCCTGTAAATGTAATAGCATATGGGGAAAGAAATAAAGTTAAAGAAACTGTGAATAAACTATTAAAAGATATGAATAATAGGGAAAATTTTATTTTGAGTACCGGGTGTGACTTACCACCTGATACTGATCTTGATAATATTAAGTATATGATTGATTTGGCTAAAGAATTTAAAAAATAATGGAAGGGTATTTCTTATGAATTACTTTACTTCAGAAGTTCAACATTTAAAAAAAGTTTTACTTAGTCCTCCGGATTATCTAAGTATTCAAAATCCTCTTAATGTAATAGCTCAAAAAAATAAAGAAAAGGGATTAACTGTAAATATTAAAGAAGCAAAAAAAGAACATAAAGAATTTGTTGATGTTTTTAATTCTTATGGGGTTGAGGTTTTGCTTGGAGAAACCAGAAAAGAATGTGTAGAATCTCTATATGCAAGGGATTTAGGAGTAGCAAGCAAAAAAGGTATTATTTTTGGCAGGTTTTTAGAGCCTGCACGCTGGGGTGAGCATAGATTAATTGAAGATGTTCTTTATAAAAATAATATTCCTGTATTTTATAAGTTAGATAGAGGCAATTTTGAAGGTGGAGATTTTGTTTATATTGATGATATGACGGCAGCAGTTGGGGTGGGACCAAGAACAGATATGCTGGGCTTTAAAGCTTTACAGATGCAGCTTTATGATATTGAGCTTAATTTAATACCAGTTAAAATAGAAAAAGAATATTTACATCTTGATAAAATTTTAAATGTGATAGCTGAAAACTTAGCTATAATTTGTTTAAAAGCATTACCTGAAAATTTAATTAAATTATTAAAAAAAAGAAACTTTACTTTTATTGAAGTCTCCAGTGAAGAGGTGTTTAATGAAGCATGTAATTTAATTAACATTGGACAAGATACAATATTTTCTCATCCAGGGGCAGAAAAGGTAAATAAAAGGTTAAAAGCAATGGGCTTTAATGTTGAAATTTTAAATTTCAAGGAGGTTTTTAAAGGAGGGGGAGGACTTAGATGTATGAGTTTTCCACTATTAAGTGATGGCTAAAGTTTTAGCATAGATTTCTTTTGAAAATTTGTTAGCGAGGAGGTGGAGTAAAGAGGAGGAGTTAACAAATGAGATTAAATTCTATAATTTCAACTTAAGAAGAAGTGTAGTGAGGGTTAGTTTGAAGCTGTTTTTTAAAAAAAAGGAGGAAATTAAAAATGAAAAAAAATATCTTAATTTTTACAATTTTCTTGTCTATTTTACTCATCCCGGGTTTAGTATTGAGTGCTAATTCAGAAGTAGTTCTTAGAATATCAAATGCTGGTCCTGCTAATCCTAGTGATAAAACCTATGTTGCTAATAGTATATTTGAAACACTAGTTGAGAGAGGAACAGATGGAAGAATAGAAGTTGAATGCTACCATGCTTCTGAACTGGGGAATGAACGAGAAACATTTGAAGGAATGCAAATGGGAACTATTGAAATGGGAACATTAACTACAGGTGCTTTGCCGGGCTTTTTTAAACCAATTATGGTTCTTGATATACCTTATTTGTTTAAGAGTAATGCTGTTGCCTGGGAAGTAATGGGTGGTGAGTTTGGAGAGAAAATATCCAAAGAATTATGTGAAAAAACTGGATTTAGGGCTTTAGCCTGGGCAGATCAGGGTTTTAGAAATTTAACTAATAGTGTAAGACCTATAGAAGCCCCCGCTGATGTAAAGGGATTAAAAATTCGTACACTTGAGAATCCTGCTCATATGAAAGCTATGAGATCTTTAGGAGCAGATCCAGTACCTATGGCTTTTAATGAAGTATATACAGGGTTAGAGCAGGGTACTGTTGATGGAATGGATCAGCTTGTATCTCTTGTTTACAATATGTGTTTTTATGAAGTTCAAGATTATCTTACAGTTAGTAAACATGTGTATAATTTCTTGACTTTATATATAGCTGATGATGTTTTTCAATCTCTTTCTAAAGCAGATCAGGAAATCATATTAGATGCTGCTGAGGTTTGGGAAAGAGTACATTCTGGCTATTCACAGGCTCAAATTCAACAGGGGTATGCAAAACTTGAAGAACAGGGCATGAAAATCAACTTCTTTAGCTTAGAACAAATGGAAGAATTTAAAGAAATAAATCAAGATGTAGTAATTTCTTTTTTGAAAGATGAAGTAGGAGAAGAATGGGTAAATGAAATATTTGTTGCTGTTGAAAAAGCTGAGGATAATATATTTAATAATTAACATGAAATATAGCTTATAGAATTATGAGGATACTGTTTAAACAGTATCCTCATAAAACATAAATTATATAATATACTTAGGTCTATTATAGTTATTTTATTTAGAATAAAATAAAAAAAGAGGTGGTATAATTTTGGGATTAAAAGGATTGTACAAGATATTTTATAAATTTGTAGATATTCTAAATAAAGTTTTAAAATGGATTATTATATTTATTTTAGCAGAAATGACAGTAGTTGTATTTCTACAGATATTTTTTAGATATGTAGTAAAATCCTCTTTACCCTGGTCAGAGGAGTTTGCCAGATATTCATTAATATGGTTAGTAATGTTAGCAGCTGGACCTGGTTTTGAATATAAAGAGCATATTGGATTGGATATATTGGTGGATGTATTAAAAGGTACTAAACAGAAATTGATTAAATTATCATCTTATATTATTGTTGGATTATTTGATATTAGCATAATAATATGGGGATTTAAGATAGTTGATAAAGTAAAATTTCAGGTATCTCCAGCAATGCGTATTTCTATGAAATGGTTTTATCTTGCTTTGCCGATAGGAGGTTTAATTATTTTAATAGAAATAATTAAATCAAGTATTGATCTATTTTTGAAAGAAGGTGAAAATATATGATCTGGATATTTATTGGAACATTTTTGTTATCTTTGGTTTTAAGTGTTCCATTAAGTTTTGTAATTGGATTTTCTTCATTATTATTTTTATATTTAAATGAATTTCCTTTATTAATAGTAACACAGCGTTTATTTAGTGGTCTTGATTCTTTCCCCTTATTAGCCGTACCATTTTTTGTTTTAGCAGGTGCTCTAATGAACACTGGTGGTATTACTCGACGACTTGTTAATTTTGCTCATATTTTAGTAGGTCATATTAAAGGAGGGCTGGCACATACCAATATTGTTGTAAGTATGTTATTTGCAGGTATTACCGGGTCTGCTGTAGCTGACACATCAGCTATTGGTGGTATACTTATACCTGCTATGGTAAAAAAAGGATATGATAATGATTTTAGTGCAGCTGTAACAGCTTCTTCTTCAGTTATTGGACCAATTATTCCTCCTAGTATTTTAATGGTTATTTATGGTGTGACAACTGGATTATCTATAGGAGGATTATTTATGGCCGGATTTATTCCTGGTGTATGTTTGGGTTTATCATTAATGATAGTTTCTTATATATATGCTGTAAAAAGAGATTATCCATATAGAGAAAATATGGTTGGTTTAAAAGAATTTTTAACGGGTTTAAAAGATGCTTTTATTGCATTAATGGCGCCAGTTATTGTTATAGGGGGGATATTAGGTGGTGTTTTTACTCCTACAGAAGCATCAGTAATTGCTGTTATTTATGCTTTTATTGTAAGTAAGTTTATATATAGAGAGCTTAAATTTTTTGATATTCCTGAAATATTATTTAAAACAGCAATAACTACAGGTACAGTTTTAATAATTATTGGTACAGCAAGTATTATGGGTTGGGTAATAAGTGTTGAACAGATTGATGAATTAATAGTTGAATTTTTTATGAATATTGCAGGAAATAAATATGTTTTATTATTTTTAATCAACATATTATTACTTTTTGTTGGTACTTTTCTTGAAGCAGGAGCAGCTATAATTATTCTTGCACCAGTACTGGCTCCTTTAGCAGTTCAAATGGGAGTTCACCCATTACATTTTGCTATAATAATGGTTTTAAATTTAGTTTTAGGATTAATTACCCCTCCCCTTGGAATATGTTTATTTGTAGCCTGTGGTATAACTAAAATAAAACTATGGACTATTTCAAAAGCAATATTTCCATTTTTGTTGGCAGAAATATTTGTATTATTTGTTGTAACTTATTTTCCTGTTATTTCAATGTTTTTACCTAAATTGTTTGGATATTATTGATATTAATTTTATATAATAATCGCAAAAATAATTTGTATTTTGCAAA
The DNA here is from genome assembly GCA_964581445.1 of uncultured Halanaerobiales bacterium. Taxonomy (GTDB): domain Bacteria; phylum Bacillota; class Halanaerobiia; order Halanaerobiales; family CAZOON01; genus CAZOON01. The sequence continues at coordinate 4,980 of CAZOON010000118.1, forward strand.
AGATATTTGCAATTTAGTTGAATAAAAAATAATAAATAAAGTTAATTTTATAAAAAATAATTTTTTAAAAGCTATGCTCTGATTATTATTATAGTGTTTTTAAATAAATCAATCTAGTTTTTGGTATGTTTAATGCATTTCATTTAATGCGTAATTAATATAATACATAATAAAATATTATATATTAATAGAGTTGTAGAAAAATTCAGAAGTCAATAAATTAATAGAAGGCTCCAATATATCAAGGAGGTGAAACATTTATAAAAACATAGCTTACATCATATTTATATTTTATTGAAATAAATAATAATATTTTACACCGGGAGGAGTTTAATAAAATGGCTTATAATTTAAAAGGTAGAAATTTATTAACATTAATGGATTTTGATAGAGAAGAGATTAATTATTTATTGGAATTATCCATAAATTTAAAGAAACAAAAGCAAATGGGTATTAAAGGAAATACGCTTGAAGGTAAAAATATTGCATTAATATTTGAAAAACCTTCAACAAGAACAAGA
>CAZOON010000119.1:0-5491 GCA_964581445.1 uncultured Halanaerobiales bacterium
TTTTATTATCACTATCAACACCTGTTAAATTAAACTTAATTAACTTCTCCCCAAAAAGGGCAAGCAACCATTTTATTGGTCTGATAAACTTAAATTTATAATTTCCCCATTGCATAGTTTTAGGAAAAGGGATTTTTTTCAATAATTCAGGCAAAAATAAATTTAATATTTCTGAAGTTTTTTTACCTTCTTCAATTTTTTCTACATATAAATAACCATCTTTAATTATTAAATCATCCCGCTCAACTCCCTGGCCACGCGCAAAACCCTGGCCAGCTCTAGTGAGATTTTTCTCTTCATCAAATGCTATTTTTTCTGAAGGTCCTCGAACAATCTCTTTTTTTGTATTTTGATTATCCGCAAGATTTTCTACATATAATGTAAGCCTTCTAGGTGTTGAATATACCTGGATATTTTCAAATTCCAATCTATTATTATTTAATTCTTCCTCTACCAAATTTTTATAATCTTCTCTCACTCTATTAATAAAACCAGCTGGCATCTCCTCAGTACCTATTTCAAATAAAAGGTCTTTAGCCATTATTATCACTCTCCACATCATTGTTTAAATAATTTCGCGCGCTGAGATGGGCCAGTCTGCGTACCCTTTTAATATATCTAGTCCTTTCAGTAACACTAATTGCTCCCCGGGCATCAAGTAAATTAAAAACATGAGAACACTTTAAAGTATAATCATAAGTCGGAAAGGTAAGACCTTTTTCTGCAATTTTTTCTGCCTCTTTTTCAAACATATTAAAAAGATTTAATAACATATCTACATCAGCAATTTCAAAATTATAAATTGATTGCTCTACTTCATTATTATAATAAATATCACGGTACTCAACCCCATCAACCCAAATTAAATCAAATACATTTTCTTTTTGCTGAAGATACATGGCGATTCTTTCCAGTCCATATGTAAGTTCTACAGTTACCGGGTGAACATCAAAACCACCTACCTGTTGAAAATATGTAAACTGGGTAATTTCCATACCATCAAGCCATACTTCCCAGCCAAGTCCCCAGGCACCAAGAGTAGGTGCTTCCCAGTTATCTTCAACAAAACGGATGTCATGTTTTAAAGGATCTACTCCCAGGGCCATTAAACTTTCTAAAAAAAGATCCTGTATCTTATCCGGAGAAGGTTTCATAATTACCTGATACTGAAAATACCTCTGTAAACGATTGGGATTATCTCCATATCTTCCATCAGTAGGTCTTCTTGATGGTTGTACATAAGCAGTATTCCAATTTTTAGGACCAAGTGCCCGCAAAAATGTAGACGGACTCATTGTCCCCGCTCCAACTTCAATATCATAGGGCTGTTCAATAACACAGTTCTGTTTTCCCCAATAATCATTTAATATATGTATGATGTCCTGAAAATTCATTGTATTCATCCTTTCTTTAACTACCAAAATAAAAACCTCATCCCCAGGGGACGAGGCAAAATACATTACTCCTTGGCTTTTTTATCAATTTCTAATGTATATTCTTTAAATAAAGCAGCAAAACCAGCCAATATAGTAATATAAGGAAAAATCAACATGCTCGCCACACCAGCAGTTACCGGAATTTCCAATAGAGTTTTTTCATCATTTTTTACAGTTATATTATTTACATTTCCCTCTTTTAACAAATCTTTTACCCGAGAAACTAACTCCTGGCCCTTTACATTAATGATATCTTTATAAGATTTTTGCTGAGTATTTTCATTTTTATCCTCATTTTCCTGTCCGGTTTCCAGTTTTACTATTGCCTTAATTACATCACCATTTGCTTCGTCAAGAGCCTGGTTTGCCTCACCATAACTAACTTTCAATCTTTCTCTAATAAGATCTATTTTTTCAAGCTCATTCATAAATATATCACCTCATAATAAGTTTAACCTAAATCTCTTATCATATTCAGAAATTCTGTTGATTTCAATTTGAAATCAAGGTGATATATAATAAAATAATCAATGAATTTAATTAAATTTTTTTTTGACTTATTACTAATGCTTAAACTTTTACTTGCAGAAAAACCTTCTAAAATAAATTTTCTCATAACTGCCAGGGTTTCTCCATTCAGTATGAATATATTTTCTTTGCTATTATCAAAACATTTTTCACAAAGCAACCCACCCTGTTTAATATCAAAAATATTATTATAAGCAGGTTCAATTTTATTATTACATTTAATACATTTATCAATTACTGGTTCAAAACCAATATACTTTAATAATCTTAAAACAAAGATCAAATTGATTTTTTCTAATTTATTATTATCATTTTTCATTAAATTATAAAACGCCTCTAACAAAAGATTGAAAATATCTGGATTTGGATTATTTTCCATACCAACCTTTTCCACATATTCAGCTATATATGATGCATAAGCCATTTTATTCAAATTATTTCTTAAGCTGGAAAAGGGATATATATTTTCAATATGATTAATCCGCTCAAGAGACCGTCCCTTATAAAAAGTTATCTTATTATAAGTAAAAAGTTGTACAAGTCCTGAAATTTTACTCCTGGGTTTTTTTACCCCCCGGGCAACTGCCCTAACTTTTCCATTATCTTTAGTATAAAAAGTAATTATTTTATCGGCTTCACCCAGGTCAAATTGTTTTAATACAATTCCTTCGGTTTCAAATTTGGACATCAATCAATACCTTTACCAGTTACAATATCAACCCCTGAACTGCTTCCTATTCTATTTGCACCGGCATCTAGCATGGACAGGGCCTTATTAAAATCCCTTATCCCAGCAGAAGCCTTTACTCCAATATCCCGGCCAACTGTTTTTCTAATAAGACTAACATCTTCTTCCCGGGCTCCCTCAGGTGCATAACCAGTAGATGTCTTAATAAAATCGGCCCTTGCATCCCTGGCAATTTCACAGGCCCTTACAATCTCATCATTATCCAGATAGGCTGTTTCTATAATAAGCTTCACAATTATATCAGATGTCACCCCTGCTGTTTTTGTAGAATCAACCACTGCTTTAATATCAGATTTTACTATATCATCTGCATTAGATTTAAATGCACTAATATTCATAACCACATCAATTTCCTGAGCGCCATTTTTTATAGCATTTCTAGTCTCAAAGGCTTTAGTTTCAGTTGTATTAGCCCCGAAAGGGAAACCAATAACAGTTGTAACTTTAACTGAAGAATCTGCCAAAATTTTTGCAGCTAATGGAACAAAAATAGGATGTACACAAACAGAGGCAAATTCATGTTCCTTTGCCTCCTGACAAAGAAGCTTTATATCTCCAACCGTTGCTGTAGGTTTTAAAAGAGTATGGTCTATCATTTTTGCCATATCACGTGGTTTTATTGCCATTAATTGAACCCTCCTTCTAAAACAGGTTTATATTACTATTCTTCAAAATAAAATATAATCCTGCTTTTATAATATTTTTTCCATTAAAATTGTAGCTAATGTAAAATAAATAAACAAACCTGAAATATCTATTAAAGTTGTAATAAATGGCCCAGCAGCAATAGCAGGATCTGCGCCCAGGGCCTCAATAATAAATGGTATAGTCGTCCCGGCAATAACTGCAGTTAAGAGTGTTATAAACATTGAAGAACCAACAATTAAACCCAGTATGAAATTGCCCTGCCAGAAGTAAGCCAGCAAAGCAATAATTATTCCCAGCACAAGCGCCATAATAAAACCTACTTTAATCTCCTGCCATAAATGTCTCCAAAAATTTGAAAAATGTAGCTCACCTGTTGCCAGTCCTCTTACCACTACTGTAAGAGACTGAGTCCCAACATTTCCTCCCATATCCATTAATACAGGGATAAAAATTGCCAGAACTACTATAGCTTGCAAAGAAGCCTCAAATGTTTTTATTACAGACCCGGACAAAAGGTCACCAACCAGAAGTATTAATAACCAGGGTATCCTTTTTTTAACAGCTGCTATTAAACCCCCTTTTACATCATAAATATCTGCTGTAGCGGCCATTTTATACATATCTTCAGTTGCCTCATCTTCTATTACATCTATGACATCATCAACAGTTATTATACCCATTAATTGATCATTTTTATTAATAACCGGTACTGCCAATAAATCATATTTTGATAAAATATGGGCTACCTCTTCCTGGTCAAGATCAATTTCTACGCTAATAACTTTATCTGTCATAATATCTCTAATTCTAATATCAGGTTGAGCAGCCAATAATTCACGAACAGACAATACTCCGAGCAATTCTTTTGTCCTGGAGATAACATAAACATAATATATCATTTCTGGTCCAGCAACAATTTTCCTCAATTTTTCCAAAACAATATCTGCGGTATGATCAGCATAAAAGGCAATATATTCGGTGGTCATAATACCACCGGCACTCTCTTCATCATAACCCAGTAATCTCTGCAACTCCTGGGCCTCATTATCCCTCATATTATTTAAAATCTTTTTCACTTTGCCCACTGTCATAGTTCCAAGAAAATCAACAGCATCATCACTATACATATTTAACATTATTTCAGATAAGGTAACCTCAGAAAAATAACGAGACACATAATTACTGGTCTCATAATCAAAAAAACTTATAATTTCTCCCATCTGCTCGGTTGGATATTTATCAAGAATAAAGTTTAACTCTTCACCGGAGAGCTCCATTATTAAATCTGCTATATCTGCTGGATATGCATTTTGAATAAAATGCTCAAGTGATTTATATTCATCAGGTATTAAGTTATTAATTAATTCATAATTCATGATAGATCACTCCTTATATCCGAGTCTGCGTAATAATTTTTTGTCATCCCTCCAATTTTTTTCTATTTTTACCCAGAGATCGAGATAAATTTTTGTATGTAATATTTTTTCCAGTTCTTTCCTGGCTAAACTACCAATTTTTTTTAACATCATTCCATTTTTACCAATAATAATTCCCTTATGTGATTTTTTTTCAACATAAATATTAGCCCTTACTAACATCTTACCTTCCTGTCTTTCTTTCATCTCTTCCACCAATACAGCTACTCCATAGGGTATTTCTTCTCTGGTTAATTTAAATATTTTTTCTCTAATTATCTCTCCAGCAAGAAAACGCTCCAATTGGTCAGTATACATATCTTCCGGATAATAACGCGGCCCTTCAGGCAATAAATTTATTATCTTTTCTAACAATTCATCAACATTTTTCCCGGTACGTGCAGAAATTAAAATTAAGTCTTTTTGAATATTCCTTTCATAATTATCTAATACTTTTTTTAGTTTATTAAAGTTTAATTTATCTGTTTTATTTAATAACGGGATAATAGGAGACCTGATACCTTTAATTTGTTCCAGAATAAATTTATCCCCTGAACCAAAATTGGCTGTAGCATCGAGCATAAAAATAATAAGATCAATATCTTTCAAACTTTTATAGGCCTCCTGTAACATGTAATTATCCAATTCATTATTAGGTTTATGAATACCCGGTGTGTCAACAAATACTATCTGTCCCTTCTCATTTGTATAAATAG
>CAZOON010000120.1:0-5477 GCA_964581445.1 uncultured Halanaerobiales bacterium
CAGCATATCTTACTATTTCTAAACCGGTAAAAGATTTTAAAGGTAATTTTATTGGAGTAATGGGCATTGATCTTTCATTACAGAGATTAACTGATATTATTAAAGATGAAGAAGTTGGTGAAAGTGGTTTTATTTATATAGTAGATAATAAGGGAAGAGTTGTTGCAAGCCCTAAAGGTCAATATGCAAAAGCTCAGGATTTATCACAGATATTGGATATAGAAAAGATTAATAATAATAAAAAAGGAAAGCTTGAATATGAATTAAATGATCAACTTTATCTGTCCTCTTTTCTAAAATTACCGGTTATGAATGGGACAATTATAGCTCAGGAATCTGCTAAAGAGATATATGGGATTCGTAATAAATTGAGAAATGATATTATTGTGATGGGCTCCATTGCCTTATTGTTGATGATTTTGGCTATTTACTTTTTGCTGAAATTACAGTTATTAAATCCTTTAATGAAATTGGCAGATCAAATGCAAAAAATATCTCAGGGTAAATTAAATGTTAGCCTTGATTTGAATCGAAAAGATGAGCTGGGAATACTTGCAGATGCTTTTAATTCTATGGTTAAAGATTTAAAAGAAATGATAAGTGCTATAGATAATTCTTCTGATCATGTAAGTTCAGCATCTTTTAATCTTAAAGATGCTTCACAACAGGTAGGAGAAGTATCTGACCAGGTTGCTACTTCTATCCAGAATGTGGCTGGTGGTGCAGATGAACAGGCCAGTAATATAGAAGAAATTAATGAGATGATACAGGAACAGGCAGAAGGGATTAATAAATTAAAGAAAAACAATTTGATGGTAGAAGATATGGCTCAAAATATGGGTAAGGCAACAAATGAAGGTCAGGATGAAATGCAAAAGGTTAGTGAGCAGATGATAGTGATTAAGGATTCAATTACAGAAGTAGCCACAAGAATAAATAAGCTTGAAGATATTTCATTAGAAATTGATTCTATCCTGGAGATAATTAATAATATTGCCAAACAAACGAATTTATTGGCACTTAATGCTGCTATTGAAGCAGCAAGGGCTGGAGAAGCAGGACAGGGATTCAGTGTTGTTGCTGATGAAATAAGAGGATTGGCAGAGGAATCAGGTCATTCTTCTGAAAAGATAAAAAAATTAATTGATGAAATTAAAAAAGAAACAAACATTGCTGCAGAAAAAATGAATGAAAGTACAGAAAATGTTCAAGAGGGAGAAGAAGTTGTTAAGTCAGCTGAAAATTCTTTCCTTCGTATAAATGATGCCATTGATAATGTAATTAATTCTATTTCTGAATCTGCGCAAGAGGTTGAAAATTCAAGTTCAAATAGTAATAATATATTAAAAAATATTGAAACTATAGCCAGTATATCACAGGAGACCTCCGCAAGTGCTGAAGAGGTTGCTGCAGCCAGTGAAGAACAGACAGCATCAATTGAAGAAATAACCTCACTGGCAGATACACTGGCAGAAATGGCGGAAGATTTGAATAATATAATTAATAAATTTAATATAGATGATTAAAATAGGGTTAAGGTCTATTTTAATCACGTTTGCTTGCAATGTTTTAAACATATGTGATATAATTTTGTTAGTATAATTTGTCACAAGGGAAATTTGTTAAATTGAGGTAGATATTGGAGAAGGATATAATAGTTATTAAATTATAAATAGACCGGGGGGTATAGAAAATGAAAGATCATAACTCTATTCCAAAAGCTACTGTTGAGAGATTACCATTATATTACCGCTGCCTGGACAAATTGGTTACTTTTGAAGATATAGAAGTTGTTTCCTCAAAAGAACTGGGTGGTAGATTAGGTATTCCATCAACACAGGTGAGAAAGGATTTATCCTATTATGGAGAATTTGGAAGACGAGGTGTAGGCTATGATGTAGAGGAATTGAAAAGATCAGTAGGAAAGATTCTCAGGGTCAATAAAAAGTGGCCAGCTGTTATGATTGGTGCTGGAAACCTGGGGAGGGCTCTTGTAAATTATGAAGGTTTTGGTAAGATGGGGCTTTATATTGCAGAAGTCCTGGATGCAGATTTAAGTAAAATAGGAAACAGGGTTGGCTCTATAACAGTCAAAAGTATGAAATCATTGAAAAAAGTGGTCGAGGAAGACGATATAAGGATAGGTATTATTACTGTGCCTGCAAAGTCTGCACAGGAAGTGGCAAATAAATTGGTAGAGGCTGGCATTAAAGCCATATGGAATTTTGCCCCTACCAGATTATATGTACCTGAAGATATTGTTATTAGAAATGAGGATCTTGCAGTGGGTATAGTGAGCCTTATATATTATCTTACATGGTCAGAAAAAGATTAATATTTAATTTTCCTGTAAAATGATAATGATTCTTTATTAAGTCCAAACTTTTCAGGATTGAAGATGAATTCAGTATTACCTAAAAATAAATAGCCATCAGTTTTGAGTGCTTTTACAAATTTTTCTGTTAAATTGTCTTTTAATTCTTTAGTCAAATAAATAAAAAAGTTTCGACTGAGGATTATATCCCAATTAGTTTGATATCTATCATTAATTAAATCTGTTTTTTCAAATTTGACCTTATTAATTATCTTATTATTTATTTTATATTTATTATCCTGACCTGTTTTAGTTGTGAAATATTTTCTTAAAATATGGTCAGGAACGTTTTTTAATGAATTGCTTCCATAGATCCCCTTTTTAGCTGTATTAAGTATGTCAGGGTCAATATCACTGGCGAGTATATTATATCTGGAGCCTGGAATTTTTATTTCTTCAAGGATTATAGCAAGGGTATAGGGTTCTGAGCCATTTGAGCATGGTGCACTCCATATATTGACCTTTTCTTCATTTTTTTCAAAAATCTCAGGTAATATAGTTTCCTGAAGATGAGTAAAGTTTTTTGGATTACGAAAAAATTCTGAGGTATTTATTGTAAAATGGTCAAGATAGGCAGCTTTAAATTCAGGGTCATTTTGGATTAAATCCAGACATTCGTCATAATTTTTTATACTATGTCTGCGCATAAGGCTATCTGTTCTTCTTTTGACTCTTTTTATTTTGTATCCATCAAGATTTAGATTTAATAATTTTGCAGCACTGTCTTTAAATTCGTTAAAGGTTAAAGTCATTAATATCTCCTCTCTATTACCCTGATAAGTCTATTGGGTATTTGAGTTAATGGTACTATTTCATCATAGGCATTTTCTTTGATTGTGGCTGAGGGCATCCCATAAACTAAGGCAGTACTTCTGTCTTCAACTATGCCATAACCATTATTTTTTTTGATTTTTTTCATGCCAATAGCACCATCATGGCCCATACCTGTTAGTATTAAACCGATATTTCTTTTTTTATAGATACTGGCAATAGACTCTAACATATAGTCTACACATGGCCTAACACCCCATTTTTGGGGTTTTTGATTTAAACTTACTTTTTCATTTTCTGTGATTTCAAGGTGATAATCTCCCGGAGCAATAAGCGCTAAACCTGGTTGAACAATATCTCCTTCTTCAGCCTCTTTAACTTTTATATTTGATTCTTGATTTAATCTTTTAGCCAGAGAGGCAGTGAATCCAGGAGGCATATGCTGAACAATTACTATTGCAGCGGGAAAATCTTTTGGTAAGACAGTTATTATTTCCTTTAAGGCCTTTGGACCTCCGGAAGAGCTACCAATACCAAGAACAGGAAAATTAAAAATTTTTTTATTTTTCAATTTTGAAGTATTCGGCCTGATAATATTTATTTTTTCTGGTTTTTTTGATTTTACAGCTGATTTAAGTTTAAGTAATAATTCATTAATAATATCATCTATATTTAATGATATAGTACCTGATGGTTTGGGAATAAAATCAAAGGCGCCTATTTCAAGTGCTTTCATCACTGTTTCATCATTATCAAGGGCACTGACCATAATCACAGGTACAGGGTCATCCATTTTTATAATTTCTTTTAAAGTATCAAGCCCGTTTTTTTTAGGCATTTCTATATCAAGTGTAACAACATCTGGTTTTAATTTTTGTATTAATTCCAGTCCCTTTTCGCCATTATATGCGGTTGATATTACTTTTAGTTCTGGGTCTCTATTTATAGTTTTTTTAAATATTTGTCTCATGAATGCAGAATCATCGATGACCATAACTTTAATCATAATATAATTCTCCTCCCCCCGTTTGACTATATTAATTTATTCGACTTGAAGTCTCATATTCCTGCAAAAAATCTTAAGGTGGTACTAAAATGGAAATATCTGTATTAGGAAGCGGTAGTTCTGGAAACTCAATTTATATAAATAATGGTCAAAATAAAATTTTGGTTGATGCTGGTTTTAGTGGAAAAGAATTGGAAAAAAGGTTAAATATAATTAATGTAAAAGCAGATGATATTGATGCCATACTAATAACACATGAGCATGATGATCACATATGTGGTGCAGGGGTTATATCCCGTCGCTATAATATACCTTTATATGCTAATGAATTGACCTGGCAGGGTGCTGCTAAAAAATTAGGTAAGATTGTAAGTGAGAATCAGAAGGTGTTTAGTGGTGAATTTATGTTGGGTGATTTTGGAATAAGACCTTTTTCAATTTCACATGATGCCCTTGACCCTGTTGGTTTTCTTGTGCAATTTAAAGGAAAAAAAATTGGGATTGCTACAGATATGGGCTATGTGAATAATAAAATTATTGATCTTTTATATGGGTCTAATTTTATTGTTCTAGAGGCAAATCATGACCTGGAGATGTTAATGACAGGAAGCTATCCCTGGTATTTAAAAAACAGGATTCGTGGTAAAGAGGGCCATTTATCAAATGATGATACAGCTGCTGTTTTGCCCAAATTAATTAACAGCAATAATCCCCGGGTATTATTGGCACATCTTAGTAAAGAGAATAATATCCCGGATATAGCCTATATTACTGTTAAAAATAACCTGGTGGATAAAGATTTAAGTATAGGCAGGGATTTGGAATTGAGTGTTGCTTTCAGGGATAGACCTACTGAAATTTATAAAATTGGATAAAATTAAGGGGGATTTTTATACGGTATGGAGATGAATTTGCTTGTTACTGGTGCTGTAAAAGAGAATTATTTAATTGATGGTATTAATATTTATCTTAATAGAATAAAACATTATAGTAAAATTAATATAATTGAGATTGAAGATGAAAAGATTGATAAAAATCTGAGTAAAGCCAATAAGAAACAATTAATGGCAAGGGAAGGTAAGCGAATAATCTTTCAATTAGCTGAACATACATATATAATTGCCCTGGATATTAAGGGTAAACCCATGACATCAAAGGGGTTGGCCCGCTCCATTCAAAATCTGCAGGTACAGGGTTATAGTAGCATTTCTTTTATTATTGGAGGGGCTTTAGGTCTTAATGAAGAAGTTTTAGATAAGGCAGACCATCGTCTTTCTCTTCCCTATATGACATTTACCCATCAGATGGTAAGATTAATTTTACTGG